>JBBRGD010000397.1:0-2338 GCA_038241065.1 Flavobacteriales bacterium | reverse complement strand
TTGCAGTTACCTCCACAACCCGGGATAGAGAATACGATGTTACCCAGGGCAAAAAAGATTCTAAAATTCTTTATTTTTCTGCCAATCCAAATGGGGAGGCTGAAGTTGTAACCTTTTATTTAAGGCAGGTGGGCAGCATTAAAAAACTGAAATTTGAAGTCGATTTTTCCGATATACTTATCAAGGGAAGAAATGTCAAGGGAAACATAATCACCAAATATCCTGTAAAACGCATCGAGTTAAAAGAAGCAGGAGTTTCAACCTTAAAACCCAGGAGAATTTGGTTTGACGAAAGTGTAAAAAGACTGAACGTAGATGACCGCGGAGAGTTATTGGGAGAATTTAGGGGAGAAGACTTGCTTTTAATAATTACTCAAGATGGAGTAGCTAAAACCGCTAAGCCTGAGCTAACTACAAGATTTGACGACGAAATGATTATCCTGGAAAAATGGGTCCCAAATAAACCAATCACGGCAATTTATTGGGAAGCAGAGAAAGAACGCTATTACGTAAAAAGATTTGTGCTTGAAATTCCTGAAAGAGAAGAGCATTTTATTGGCGATCACGAAAAGTCATTTTTAGAATTAATTTCCACAGATTATATCCCGCAGGCAGAACTGGTTTTTTCCAAAACAAAGGGCAAAGATCAAAAACCCAATGAGACAATTAATCTTAAAGAATTTATTTCAGTAAAAGGACCTAAAGCTCTTGGAAATCAATTGACTACCGATAAGGTTAAGCAGATAAATTTAATCGATTCTATCCCTTTTGAGCCTGAAGTAGTTCCTGTTGAGGAAATTGAGGTTAAAGATGAGGAGACGGTCGAAAACGAGTTAGAAAAAAATAAAGTTTCAGAAGATTTAAAGACCAGGAAAGGCACTTCGGGTGAAAGTCAAACCAATCTATTTGATGAATAATGGGGATTCTAAAGGAATTTAAGGAATTTGCCATCAAGGGCAATATGATGGATATGGCGGTTGGGATCATTATTGGTACCGCCTTTAATAAAGTAGTGGATGTTTTGGTGAAACAGATAGTGCTTCCTCCTTTATCGTTACTTTCATCGGGGATAAATTTCTCGTCCAGAAAAATCGTGTTGCGGGAAGGAATCCCTTCAACAGGGCAAGGTGTTGAGGAAATAAAAGAAATAGCAATTGGTTACGGCGCTTTTTTAGAGACTATTCTCGATTTTTTAATAGTGGGTTTTACCATATTTTTGGTGATTAAGTTCATGAACAGGTTTAGGAGAAAAGCCCAGGATCCTAAAAATAAAACTGTTGAAACCCCAAAAGATATTCAACTGCTTTCTGATCTTACCGAATTGGTCCGTGAACAGAATCAACTTTTGAAAAATGGAACAGGAAAATCCTAATCTAATCAATTTTCTTGACGGTTCCTTTCTGTTTCTCGGTTTCGCCTACCAGGCCGTATTCAAAAGTGTACGTATTTTTATCTGAAGTAATTATCTTGATATGTAAAGCTTGTCGTTCAGCACGGTTTTTAGGATGCAGATTCCTGATTACATATTCACAGTCATTGATCCATCTCACCGAGGAAGTATCTGTCTTTCCCTGAAATTTATCGATTTCAATAGAATCGTTCCTAACAAAGGTAGAGGTGACTAGCTCTCCGTTCAAATAAGACTCAAATTGGAAGGTTCCTGTTTTAAACTTAGCGCAATCCCGCTCAGGAGAAAAACAGGCGTTAAAAAGGAACAAAACACATAAAAGAAAAAGGATTTTTTTCATCTAAATCATATTTTACAGGCAAAAAGTCTACCCCTGAAGCATCCCAGACGGATTTGGTATTGGCTTTCCAAATAAATACCGGTTATGGCTTCGCTATTGCAAAATAAAGGTATTTAAGGTGAAATATCAATTTTCGAAGGCTTCAAAAGTCCCATCCTTATAAAAAATCACTATTTTTTGAATGCTTTTTCCTGTGGAAGCAGTAAGAGGGCCTTTTTGTTCAGTCGGAAGCTGTCTGATTTCCGGGTTAATTTGAGCCCGGGAGTGAGTTGGAGTAGTTGCAGTCACAGCATCATCGTTAACTTTAAGATTGCCCGGAAAATTTCCTGTTCCATTCAGCAGCCAGTACAATTCTACTTCGGGGTAGGTTTGTACAATTTTAAGCACAAAATCTAAACTGGGTTTATTTCTGCCAGATAGGATGTGTGAGATAGAAGAGCGTCCTACATTGATGGCATCTGCAAAAGCCGCGGCGGACAAATCATAATAATTAAATATTTTCTGTAATCTTTTGGAGAACTTTTCGCTGTTTACCATTGTAACTATTTTATTGAACACATATTCGTTTACAAATGTAACATATTGGTTCC
>JBBRGD010000396.1:0-2346 GCA_038241065.1 Flavobacteriales bacterium | reverse complement strand
AGGTCCATCTTTCCAATATATTCTGAGTAACGAACTGGACAACTCAACTTTAACGATCTCTGAAGTTGAAGATAAAATAACTTTAGGATACCAACTGGGCGCCGGAGTTAATTTAGGCAGATTAGGATTGGATGTGAGATACGAAGGAGCTTTTAAAGAAAATACCGCCTTTAGTGAAACGGCCTCTGAAAATTTCTCAATAGATTCAAGGCCTTCGCAATGGATCTTTAGCTTGGCCTACAGCTTCAATTAAAAAATTTATCAATTTAAACCAAAAAAAAGCCACGAAATTTCGTGGTTTTTTTTGGTTTAAATTTCTTATTAAAAGGAATCCGGATCCAAATAATCAGGAGTTCCGTTAGAATTGGTGTCGGGAAATTCAATACTTCCGTCTTCATTTATAATTATTTCTTCCCGGGTAGGAGTTCCATCTTCATCGTCATCCGCATTTAAATAATTAGGAATCCCTCTTGTGTTTGTACCATCATTATACAGAATTCCGTCCCCATCCAGATCCTCCATATAAGATGGAATTCCGTCCTGGTCATGATCGGCTTCATTTACACCATATAACTGGAACGAAAATATAAGCGGACTATATGTGGGAATACCCGGAGGTGAAGCATTAAAATAACCAAGTCCGGAAGGCAAAAACACAGCTCCAATCCCAAAATCATTATTCCAACTCACAGTATTGTCTTCATTTATGCTAAACCCTGAGGCTTCTCCAAACTCCGTAATGGCCTGGGTAAGTGCCACCACAGCAATTCCACGATTCGTCTCTGTCAAAGTCCCTGGATGGTCAAACCATACAGGATTTGCCGTGTTATCAAATAAATTCCGGTTTAATAATTCGCCTTTATAATTTTGAAAAGTTGAATCGGCAAATGTTGGTTTGTCTCCTTCTCCTTCTCTTATTTTTAAAATATAAATACTGTAATCTATACTATCCTTTCGCACGGTTTTGGTGGTCAACAAATCCGAATCGATTATTGGTGTTTTATTGGCATTATCACCGGCAATAGTATCAAAATTCACTACATAATTAAAATTGGCTGCAGGGTTTTGAAAATCTTCGGCATTGTAAAAATGTGTTTGCAAGTAGGCAATGATAGCTTCATCATCTTCAATTGCTTGTTCCCCACGATCCCTTGGAGGAATGGTTTCTGGTGGATTATCATCATCTTTTTTACAGGATATAGTAGAAATGCTTGCCAGCACCATTAAAATAAACAAATTTGTCAATCTCATCATTAGTTAAATTTAAGGCCGCAAGATACAATAATCTTGTATTTTTGCTTAAGATTTAGCCAGTTTTAAGATTCTAAATATGAGAGTTGATAAGTTTTTATGGTGTGTGCGTTATTTTAAAACCAGAAGTCTGGCCACAAATGCAACCAAGCAGGGAAAAGTTAAGATAAGGGGAGCAAATGTAAAACCTTCAAGAGAGGTATATGTGTCAGACATTATTACAATAAGAAAAAACCAGATCGATTATCAAATTGAAGTTCTGGATTTACCACCTAGCCGGGTTGGTGCAAAACTGGTGGGGCTTTATATAAATGATATTACCCCAAAGGAAGCTTTTGCAAAACTGGAATTACTAAAATATTCTACAGAATATTATCGAAAAAAAGGAGCCGGAAGACCTACAAAAAAGGATCGGCGTGATATTGATGATTGGATTGAAGATCCTGAAAATACTGAAAAATCTGATAAAGAAGAAAAAGAATGAAGCTGGATAAGGAGTATTGGGAGGCTAAATACAGGAAAAATAATACCGGTTGGGATCTGGGAAGTGTTTCCCCTCCATTAAAACATTACATAGATCAACTGAAGGATAAATCTATTAATATCCTGCTTCCCGGAGCAGGGAATTCTTACGAGGCAGAATATCTTCACATAAATGGGTTTAAAAACATCTATGTTCTGGATATAGCCGAAGAACCTCTTAAGAATTTAAAACGGCGGATCCCCGGATTCCTCGAAAAAAATTTGATCCAAGCCGATTTTTTTGAATTTGAAGAATCATTTGACCTGATCCTGGAGCAAACATTTTTTTGTGCTTTACCGGTTCAAAAAAGAAGTCTTTATGCAAAAAAAATGCACCAACTTCTTAAAAAAAACGGAAAACTGGTCGGTTTGCTTTTCAACTTCAAATTTCCTGAGGAAGGACCACCATTTGGGGGAAGCAAAAAAGAATATTTAACCTATTTTAGACCGTATTTTGACATAGAAATTTTTGAAACCTGCACTAACTCGATTCTTCCCAGACAGGGAAACGAATTATTTTTTATATTTAAAAAAAAATTAAAAATCATGCCAACATCCAAAATCATCCTTAAC
>JBBRGD010000395.1:0-2347 GCA_038241065.1 Flavobacteriales bacterium | reverse complement strand
TGCCAAAGCGATAAACCATGGGCCACACATCAAAAAATTATTCTTGCTGCCCCGGCCAGATCTGAAGATATGGAGGGTTTTAAGCTTTGGGTGAAAAAGGTTATTAAAATGGCAGAGGAGTTAAGTGTTCCAATTATTATGCACTGCACAAAGAAAACCCAGGCTGCCATTGAAGAACTTGTAATTAAATTAAATTTGAGAGCTCCATTTGAATTTCACGAATTTCATAACTGGGAAGACTTCCTGATAATATCCAAAAATGTTCAACCTGAAGATATCATTATCCTCATTACTGCAAGAAAAGGAAGTGTGGCCTATCAGCCTGTTCTGGATGAGATCCCGTTAAAAATGGAATCCTATTTTAAGGAAAATGCCAGGATCATGATATTTCCACAGTAAATCTTTTTTGGGTAAATTATAAACCCCACAAGTTTTTGAATCCTGTAGGGTTTATTTTATTAGTCTGATACCTAACCTCTAATATCTCAAGTCTTCTTAATCATTAAGCTTTAACACTGCCATAAATGCTTCCTGAGGAATCTCGACATTCCCTACCAGACGCATCCGTTTTTTACCTTTTTTCTGTTTTTCCAGCAGTTTTCGTTTACGGGAAATATCACCTCCATAACATTTTGCGGTAACATCTTTTCTTAATGCCTTTACGGTTTCACGGGCAATTATCTTGGCTCCAATAGCAGCTTGAATAGGAATATCAAATTGTTGTCTGGGGATTAATTCTTTTAGTTTTTCACACATTTTTTTACCGATATCATAGGCATTGTCAACATGTAGCAATGATGAAAGTGCATCTACCACGCTTCCGTTTAGCAAAACATCCACCTTAACCAGTTTTGATGCCCGCAGTCCAATAGGGGAATAATCAAAAGAAGCATAGCCCTTGGAAACAGTTTTTAACCTGTCGTAAAAATCAAAAACGATTTCGGCAAGCGGCATATCAAAGCTCAACTCAACCCTCTCAGGAGTAAGGTAGGTTTGATTGGTAATTTGTCCTCGTTTTTCGATACAAAGGGACATTACCGCTCCAACAAAATCTGATTTTGTGATAATACTAGCTCTAATAAAAGGTTCTTCCACACGATCCAAACTGGAGGGGTCCGGCAGATCTGTTGGATTATTCACCAAAATTGGCGTGTCCCGATGTTTATGGGTAAATGCGTGATAAGAAACATTGGGTACCGTTGTGATCACGGTCATATCAAATTCGCGTTCCAAACGTTCCTGAATGATCTCCAGGTGGAGCATTCCCAAAAAGCCACATCTAAACCCAAAACCAAGGGCGGCAGAACTTTCGGGAATAAAAACAAGGGAAGCATCGTTTAACTGCAATTTTTCCATGGAAGAACGCAGTTCTTCATATTCTTCGGTATCTACTGGGTAAATCCCGGCAAATACCATCGGTTTTACATCTTCAAACCCGGCGACAGCTTCGGTGGTAGGGTTTTTTGCATCGGTGATGGTATCTCCCACCTTAACTTCTTTTGCGTCTTTAATTCCTGTGATCAAATAGCCCACATCGCCGGTTTTAACTTCCGGACGGGGGAATTGTTTCAATTTTAAGCTGCCTACTTCATCTGCAAAATAATCCTTATCTGTAGCTACAAATTTAATGTGCTGCCCTTTTTTAATCGATCCGTTGATTACCTTAAAATAAGTTTCAATTCCGCGGAAAGGGTTATAAACAGAGTCAAAAATAAGTGCGCGTAAGGGAGCATCCGGTTTTCCGCTGGGTGGTGGGATCTTTTCTATAACGGCTGAAAGAATTTCTTCTATTCCCAATCCGGTTTTAGCACTTGCGGGAATCACGTCTTCATAATCGCAGCCCAGTAATTCTATGATATCATCTGTAACCACTTCAGGATTGGCACTTGGCAAATCCACTTTGTTCAGTACGGGAATTATTTCCAAATCATTTTCCAATGCCAGGTAAAGGTTGGAAATGGTTTGAGCCTGAATGCTTTGTGCGGCGTCAACAACAAGCAACGCCCCTTCACAGGCAGCGATAGATCTGGAGACTTCATAAGAGAAATCAACATGTCCTGGAGTGTCTATTAAATTTAAAATATACAATTCGCCTTTGTAAACATACTCCATTTGAATTGCATGACTTTTAATGGTGATTCCGCGTTCGCGCTCCAAATCCATGCTATCAAGCAGCTGTTCCTGTTTTTCCCTGTCGGTAACAGAGCCTGTAAATTCCAGCAATCTGTCTGCTAATGTGCTTTTACCGTGGTCAATATGAGCAATAATACAAAAGTTTCGTATGTTCTTCATGAGTCAATTTCAAAGTATTTGGCTCGTGTTAATAGCCTTAATATTAAGTTTGCAA
>JBBRGD010000394.1:0-2358 GCA_038241065.1 Flavobacteriales bacterium | reverse complement strand
CTAATAACTTTATTTCGTCTTCATCTAAGTAATTTTTAGCAATGCTTACTTCTGCTTTTTTTATAGATACTTTTTCCTTTTTAACATAAGACAGCATTCCCATCAATGGCAAAGATGCATCTACACGCCTAAAAACCAATTCGGCAGCAGTTTGTTCTGAACTACCTTAAAAAGTCTATCGTTCTTTCATCCTTCGGCTCATAATCTATGCTGGTGGTGTAAATGTCTTTTACCTTTTGATAAAAGAATTTTTCCGACAAGCGTATCTCCCGAATACGGTCTTGCAATTCGCTGAAATAATTCATTGAGCTGCCCGACTTAAAGCGATCATCATTTAGTGTAAAGCCTTTGATAATATATTCTTTTAGGCGCTGTGTAGCCCAAATACGGAATTGGGTACCTTGTGCCGATTTAACACGATAGCCTACCGAAATAATGATATCCAAATTGTAATGTTCAAGGTCTCTTTCCACCATTCGTGAGCCTTCAGTTTGAACTGTTCGGAATTTCCGAACAGTTGCTGCTGCATCTAATTCTCCCTCCTCGAACACATTTTTAATATGCTCACTGATAGTGGATTTCGATTTTTGAAACAGTTCACACAGTTGTACCTGGGTCAGCCAAACAGTTTCATTCTCCAAGCGAACATCTATTTTGATGCTCCCGTCTTGGTTTTGATATAGCAGGATTTCGCTAGACATATTAATTATGATTACTTTATTTTAATTTCTAAATCAGATATTCTCAATTATTTAATCCAGTAGCATTTCCGGGATTTCTCCTTCCACAATCAAGGTGCCTTCCGTAGCTTTTATTATATCCTCTACTGAAACTCCAGGCGCACGTTCTAATAATTTGAACCCTTTTTTGGTAACTTCAATTACAGCTAGTTCTGTTACAATTTTGGTAACACAACCTACTCCTGTTAATGGCAGGGAACATCTTTTAAGCAATTTTGAATCGCCTGCCCGGTTAGTATGCATCATCGCCACAATAATATTTTCAGCAGAGGCCACGAGATCCATCGCGCCTCCCATTCCTTTAACCATTTTCCCGGGGATTTTCCAGTTGGCAATATCTCCGTTTTCAGCCACTTCCATAGCTCCCAAAATGGTGAGATCTACGTGTTGTCCTCGAATCATCCCAAAACTCATTGCCGAATCAAAAAAACTGGCTCCGGGTAACGCGGTTATTGTTTGTTTCCCTGCATTGATCAAATCGGGGTCTTCTTCCCCTTCAAATGGAAAAGGGCCCATTCCCAGCACTCCGTTTTCGCTTTGAAAATCTACTTCTATATCGTTTCGCACAAAATTGGCCACCAAGGTTGGAATCCCAATCCCAAGATTGACATAATAGCCGTCTTCGATTTCTTTTGCTATGCGTTTTGCAATTCCGTTTTTATCTAACATTTTTTTGATTTGAAAATTGGTTAATTTGAAGATTTAAAAATTCAAATTGTTATTTCTTTCTCACAGTCCTCTGTTCAATTCGCTTCTCGTAATTTTTACCCTGAAAAATACGTTGAACAAAAATTCCGGGAATATGAATTTGATTTGGATCCAGTACCCCGGGTTTTACCAATTCTTCAACTTCAACTACGGTTACTGTAGCTGCACCGCACATTAACGGATTAAAATTTCGGGCTGTTCCTTTGAAGATCAGATTTCCGGCCTCATCGCCTTTCCAAGCTTTTACAAAGGCAAAATCGGCTTTGTAAGCTTCTTCCAACACGTACATTTTGCCATTGAATTCACGGGTTTCCTTACCTATGGCTACTTCTGTGCCATAGCCTGCAGGTGTATAAAGAGCTGGGAAACCTTGTTGTGCTGCCTGGCATTTTGCTGCCAAAGTTCCCTGGGGAGTGAGCTCCACGTCCAGTTCACCACTGAGCATCTGACGCTCAAATTCGGCATTTTCCCCCACGTAGGAAGAAACCATTCTTTTGATTTGTTTTTTTTGAAGCAAAAGGCCGAGACCAAAATCGTCTACCCCAGCATTGTTGGAGATACAGGTAAGGTCTTTTAAGTTGAGCCTCACCAGTTCTGAAATGGCATTTTCTGGAATTCCGCATAGGCCAAAACCCCCAAGCATAAATGTCATTCCATCATGAACACCGCTTAAAGCTTCCTGAACGTTATTTACAGTTTTTTTGATCATTGAAATTTCGTTTTGGGAAATTTACAAAAATATTGATCTTACACCAACGATTTCAGGCAACTAAATTAAATATTTTAGGAATTTCGGAATTATTTAAAATTCCAATTCATCTGAAGTATTTTGGGAATCTTCATTTTTCTCTCCGTAATTTGCGCAATCTATTTCAATGGAAAGATTTTCCGGTCTTGGGAAGGCTCCGCT
>JBBRGD010000393.1:0-2359 GCA_038241065.1 Flavobacteriales bacterium | reverse complement strand
ATTTTGGAATTGCCTTAGGCAGCGGCGCGTATCTTTCGGAATTAAGACGGTCAAAAATCGGCATATTTAATGTAGATGATGCCCTGAACCTTTCCTCTTTTGAAGATTTGTTGCCCAAATTGTAAAAATAAAAAACGGGTTCAGTAGTTTTAATTCTATGGATTTTTTTGACAGACATAAAGCTTTAATTATCACCCTTCTGTTCTTTGCGGTTTTGCTGCTGGGATTGTTCAATTTCAACCTGGCAAACAAAAACCGGATGGCACGGGAGTTTCTAATGGATCTGGAAAATTTAAAAATAGAAGAGCCGGTGGCTGAAAAACCGGAACCGGAAGAAGCCCCAAAAAAAAATACTCAGGAAACTGCGCAAACACATCAGGCGTTCAATGAGAATCTGGAAGACAGGGAAGAAAATTTCGACCAACAACTGAATGAAATTTTTGAAAAGAACAGCGCGTTGCAAACCGAAACCAGCGAGAATGAAACTTCAAATTCTTCAGGAAATTTCAATTTTCAGGATAAAAAGAAAGAACAGGTTCAGAAAAAATCTGATGGGAACAAAACTTCAGCAGTAACCTCTACAAAAAAGGGAGGTATAGATCACAGCTCCATCTCCTTTTCCCTTCTTGGCCGAAGCGCAGTGGATATTCCAAACCCGGTTTATACTTGTGACAGATCCGGAAAAATAGTCATAAATATTTCGGTGAATGCAGAGGGCAGAGTTACTTCTACGTCGGTAAATAAAGGCAGTTCTTCAACTACCAATGAATGTTTGGCAGACCAAGCCCTTGAATATGCAGCTCAGGCTATTTTTAGCCGTTTACCTGGCCGTTATTCACAACCCGGGACTATTACATATAATTTCAAGCCTTAACCCAATGAGTGAATTAAAACGCTGCGGATGGTGTGTGGGCGACCCACTTTACGAAGCTTACCACGACGAGGAATGGGGCGTGCCGGTATATAACGATGAAACCTTATTTGAATTCCTGGTATTGGAAACTTTTCAGGCCGGCTTAAGCTGGATCACAATTCTTCGAAAAAGGGAGAACTTCAGGGAAGCTTTTGATGATTTTGACTATAAAAAGATTGCGGAATATCCGGAAGAAAGAATTCAACAATTATTGCTGAATGCAGGGATCATCCGAAATAAATTAAAAGTTCGCGCTACTGTTACCAACGCTCAGGCTTTTATAAAGGTGCAGGAGGAATTTGGAAGTTTTAGCAACTACATATGGGGATTTGTGGCTGGACAACCCATTAAGAATTCCGTTCAGGATTATAAAAAAGCCCCTTCAACCACTGAAATAAGCGATAAATTGAGCAAAGACTTAAAAAAACGCGGCTTTAAATTTGTGGGTTCTACGGTGATATATGCACATATGCAAGCCACGGGAATGGTGAATGACCATGAAATAGATTGTTTCAGGTACAAGGAACTTTAAAGAAACCACTAGAAACCTTCAAGCAGGATAGACTCAGCACTGACAAATTCCACCTCATAAGGCCCCTCGGGACCATAAGCATCAGGATTTCCGAGGTCTCCAGATTTATAATAAGTTAAAGTGCAGGATTCACCCGCAGCAATGTTACTGCATTCGGTACCATACCAACTGTATTTAAAATCATCAACAGGATTGGCAGATTTAAAGGTAAACTTGCCAACTCCACTCACTTTAAAAGAAGATTTGTTTGTGAATTTAACTTTGCACTCCACGATGAATGTATTTTTTTCAAGGTCTTGTTCATAACCAAAACTGAGCAATTCTGCTTCGATATTAGCCGTTTCAGGAATTTCTTCAATATTTGAACTACAGGAAGAAAGTGCACAAGAAGCGAATAAAACGAGAAGGAAAAATTTCTGCATTAAAAAATTTATTTTAAAAGTATTTAAAAATAGCTAAAAATCCGTCTCTATTTCAGAAATTCCATGAAATCTTTCCTCGGGATTTCCTCTGCCCCCAGACTTTCCAGATGCGCTGTATAAATTTGGCAATCTATCAGCTTAACTCCTTCCGCTCTTAATTTTTCGACCAATTTTATAAAACCGTATTTTGAGGCATTGCTAACGGTAGCGAACATGCTTTCGCCGCAAAATACTTTTTTGTCTTTCAGGTAAATTCCGTAGAGTCCGCCAACCAAATTATTTCCATCCCAAACTTCAACAGAAAAAGCTATTTCCAGCCTGTGTAACTCCAGGTAAGCTTTTTGTATTTCTTCGGTGATCCAGGTGCCAGCCTGACCATGTCGCCAGATGTTGGCACAATTTTCAATAACGGCTTTAAAATCCCGGTTAAAAGTCACTTCAAAAGCATTGTTCAGAATCAACTTTTTCATACTTTTTGAGACTTTCAATTTT
>JBBRGD010000392.1:0-2361 GCA_038241065.1 Flavobacteriales bacterium | reverse complement strand
TCATCAAATAGAAGACCAAAAAGAGCCTAACAAGGTTTTACATGCTGAACCACTCTACATTGATCTGATCCGTGATTTGGGCGCAAGAAAAGGAGAAAAAGAGTGGAACCTGGGATTCGGGCTAACAGATAAATTGAAATTTGATTCTTATGAAGCCCTAATTGAGTATGAATGGGCACCTATTGACAGATTCGGCTTAGAAGTGGAACTACCTTTTACTTTTTATTCTCCCATAAGCGGTGCGGAGAAAGATTCAGCTCCTTCAAATAAATTAAATGGTA
Organism: Flavobacteriales bacterium; assembly: GCA_038241065.1. Taxonomy (GTDB): domain Bacteria; phylum Bacteroidota; class Bacteroidia; order Flavobacteriales; family Flavobacteriaceae; genus Gillisia. The sequence goes on along the minus strand of JBBRGD010000392.1, from coordinate 2,080 downwards.
TTAAACTTGCCGCACAATGGTCGTTCTTTGTAAGTGAACCATTGGCAACGTCAATGGCAATTGGATATATAAACGAGTTTGAGCTATCAGACTTTAGAAACTTTGGAAAGCCTTTAATCAAAGGAAATGTCTACAATCCTTTCTTTGTATTCGCTAAACGATGGGGATACAATTTTCATTCATTGCTTTACACAGGACCAATGATTGAACAGAATTTTAGCAGCAACAAATTTCACACTACTTATGACATCAATACAAGTTTTCATTATATGATTTCAGGTACAAGAAATTTTATTGGGGTTGAATTTAACAAGACTTTCAACAATAGCGACTTTGATATGACCTTGCGACCTCAAATGCGTTTAGGAATTACCGACAACCTATTAATTGGAATAGTAGCCGGAATTCCCGTGAGCAGAGAAAATGAAAGATTAAGCTCTTTTGTAAGACTGATTTGGGAACCAGGACATAAACATAAATAAAATAAAGCCACATGTTGAGCAGACGGCCCCGCCAGCTGTAACTTACGGCGTGCGCCTCTCACATAACCAGACATATAATAGCCATGCTCGGGAATTCCCCCCCACTCGTGCTTAATCCTGCCTACAGCGGTTCGACAGAAAAAAACACCTCAGTTAAAAACTTGCGCCAGGTAAGTTTTAACAATAATGAACTTACGTAATTGTAAGTTTTTTATGCCGAAATAAAAGGTGTTTTTTTTAAAAATAAAGGCCAATTGTATCCAAAAGTCGATTTTTTACGTATAAATAAAGGATTTGCAGTCATAAAAGACAGCCTATCCTAATATCATGAAAACTATAATTATTGCTATATCGTGTATATTTTTCACAACGAGCACAATGGCTCAAACACGTGAAGAAAATTACTCTAAAATAAAAAAACATAAAACATTTAAGCTGGGTAAAAAGGCTTTTAATACTAGAAGTACTCCTACTGATGTAATAGTTCTTAAACGGCAATCGAAACCTTCTAAACTAAAAAGTCACCGATTCCAAAATAGTGACAGAACTCCGTTCGCTGGCCGAATTGAACGCCGAAAAAAATAATACTTTGTATAACCCTTTAGATAAAAACCCATGCAAAGCATGGGTTTTTTGTTTTCTGTAAGAATCAATTTTTTCAATCTTGTTCTAATCCTTTTGCTGTATCGTTTCCGGTTGCTTCTCCTAAACTTTCTGATTCAGGATTAATACTATCCTGAATTCCAGATGGGATTCCCTCTCTTCTTACTTTACTGTCAACGAACTCTATTCCTTCGCCTTTAAACCGGGTTTCGGAGGCATCGTCTTCATAATCTGTTACCCTTTCGCCGGTCATGCCTGTAACTTCATTTCCATGTCCAGATTTTGGATCAGGCCGTCCGGTTTCATTTCTGCCTTCTTGGTTTGGGTGCATGCCCTGGTCGCGCTTAGCGGTTGGGTCTGGCTTATTGCCGTTATTTTCTTCTTTATTTTCTTTCATAACAAATTTAAAAAAGTGTATTAGGTATACGCCTGGCTATTATCAAAGGTTAAAATAGGTATCAGGCAGTTTAATGCCTATTTAAAGTCTACCTTAAATTTAAATTCAGCAGTAATAAGTGCTAAAAATAGAGCAGGCCGGAGTGAATTTAGTGTGAGAAAATTAGTTTAGGCTATAAATTAATTTTGATAAGTAAAAAAAACAATAATATACTTAAACGTATAAATGCTAATTTGGGCTTCCAGGTTAGTGCCTTCAATATAGCCAATAAGTAATGCTGGTTTCGTAACCGATATTTTAGAAGTGCTATTCCGATATAAAAGTCGGCTAAACAGTTAGCCTAACGATTAAGCTGTTTTTAATACCTTACCTTGAGAGCGAAATTAATAACCCGCTTCTTTTAAGAACAAATTTATCTTAATACAAAATCAGACGGTTGCCTACGTTAGTGACCTCACTGACGTGCCATTAAAGCGTCAGTGAGGACACTGACGCTGGCACCGAGCGAAATTAATAACCTGCTTCTTTTAAGAACAAATTTATCTTAATACAAAATCAGACGGTTGCCTACGTTAGTGACCTCATTGACGTGCCATTA
>JBBRGD010000391.1:0-2364 GCA_038241065.1 Flavobacteriales bacterium | reverse complement strand
TTCTTTAATCAACGCTCCAGAATTATAAACCTTAATAGTAACGGGCACGGTGGCATTGCCATAATGAAGCCCAATAGAAGTGAAAGTTCTTAATTTTGAATACTGCTTTGACGACGGACTTATATTTATTGTTGCTTTCGTTATTTTTATACTATCTATTTGTAAGCTATCGGCACTGGCATCATAAACTGACGTAAAACGTGAAACCGAAAGATAAGCGCCATAATTTTTAGCAGTAAATAATGGTTGGCTTGGATCGAACGAAGCATAGCGCAGCCAGTTTTCAGAAGGAACCACTACTGCACTTACTTGGTGATATACCTGTTTTATGGGAATAAAACCAGGCCCGCTTCCACCATAAATTCCTTGTAATCTATTTCGAAGATAGGCAGATATTCGATCACCTTCCAATTGGGAATCGCCGTAATGGATGATTCTACATTTTGGAGATTGCAATTGGGAATGAAGTTTTTTTATGAATTCTCCCGATGGACCGGGATAAGCAATGCGTTCAATTTTAGTACTATCTATTTTTGTAAAATCTGGGATTTCGCCTTTTTCACCAGTTACCACAGTTTCAATATTCTCTACAATACCCTCAAAAGATTTTTTTTGTTCTTTGGAAATTGTTGCATCCTTAAAGAAAGTAGCAGTGGTAGGGTATTTTATTACTGAATTGTAAACCGAAAATCCATCCTGAACATTTCCATCAGACAAAGGATTTGTCTGGCTCAAAAAGGTTAATCCCAATAATGCCAGCAGTGCTACAATAATATAAAGACTTATTTTTAGGGGATGCATCACTTTTATGCCTTTATTTTTTTAGCTGTGTAAAACTAAGAAATAATTAATATTGATAGGAATACTTACCAATATGAGTTTTGAAAATTTTAAAAAGTAAATCCGAAAACTCCAGTTACACCAAATTTACGGGCATCAGGATTATCAAAATAGTTTCCTCGGAAGTTGAAGTCTAATCTAAAAACCCGAAAGATATTGCCAACACCCACACTGTATTCCCAATAAATTTCTTCAGGAGCTCTGTAAACAATATTTGATGCATTTAAATCTATATTTTCTTGGGAAATTGAACCATACACAGCTCTAAATCCAATCACTTCTCGTAAATCCAGTTTTCGCAATAGTGGAATCCGTGAAAAAATACGACCTCCAAAATTATGCTGTAAATGGAGCGAAGCGTATGTATCGCTTACAAACTCATAATAATCCAATTGGGTGAAAGTATTGTAAAGACTAAAATATGTTTGATTTCCTGGTATTGGATTCAACAAACTTAAAGGAACCGGATCAAAGGTTTTACCAACCTCAATTGTGGACAGCAAACGCCCAATTCCACCAATATTCCAAGGTTGGGTGTAAAGTGCTTGTAATCTTTTATATTCAAAATCACCTCCTAACACATCTTTAAGACCATAGGTATAGCCCAAATAAATAGAGGGAAAATCTCCATCATTTATAACGGTGCGCTCCACACCATAACCAGATGTTTTTCTATTTGGGGTATAATAAAATCCTACTTCAATTTCAGGTTGTTTAATTTCGCTTCTAACTTCTCCAGTAAAAATACCGTCTTCCATCACTTTATAATCAATACTGAAAGTTTCGGTTGCAGATTTCAAAGTACGGTATGAGCCGGTGATTCGAAATACTAAATTTTTCAAAGGTTCTATATCGAATCCTATTGTGCTTAAATTTATACGGGAAAGCCTGTCATTAGCGCCTACAGAAATCAATGAGGAAGATGCCAAACTTCTACCCAAAACATCGTTGCTATTGGTTAAACTTGCACCAGTTTGCTCAACATCCCGACGGTTTCCACCAAAAACAGTAAGTCGCGATTTTCTGTCCAATAGCCATTTTGCGGAAATACCATATTTAAATCTATCATCACCAAAACCATACGCACCAAATCCTTCCAATCGCCACGGATCGTTCTGACTAAAATAAGTTCGGCCACCCAAACGTATCCGTAATCCTTCGGCTTCATTGAAACCAAAAATGGAAAATACGGGACCAATATCAAAATTGTTTACTTCATAATATCCACTTGCCAAGGTGGCACCAATATTATAAAGTGCTTTAAAACGAGGGACGTTTTTAAGGGTGTCGAGCATTTTATAAACACCCGTTTCATCCTTACTGAGTTTTTCCATTCGGTTTTTCTCCCAAAATTCATCCGGCCGGTTATAAATTTCAAATTGATAGGGATCAACTTGTTCGCTATAAAACTTTTTATCTTTCGGAATATCAAAAACATAATTGTCATAAAGCGTAGTTCTCTTCCCATAAACCCCGCGTGCTTCTTCTTTCTTCTGAAAGCTGAAATCGCTTAAAAAATAATCG
>JBBRGD010000390.1:0-2368 GCA_038241065.1 Flavobacteriales bacterium | reverse complement strand
ATTCTGAATAAAACCGATCCCTTTTTGAATTCCCTTCATATTAAGAGGAATTGCAGACAGATTCTTAGTGACGGGCAAACTGAAGGTTGAAGTATCACTGTTTTCAAGAATTTCAAAAATCAATGGAATTGTTTCGGTTTTTAATGCATTCCCCACTGAAAGTCGATGTGAAATCCTCACGGGATTAAATCCTTTCTGCCCTAATTTGTTATTGATGTAATCTTGTCCCAAAAATTCGAACAATCTGTTAAAAGCTTCATTATCGCTTATCGCAAATACAGCTTCAACATCCATAGCAATTGAATGTTTCACCGAATCACCTTCAATATAATATGGAGAATTTCTGCTAATTCCAATCTGCTCTGAGTTTCGCAGCTCTTTCAATTTCTCCAAAGCCAGTGCTGCAACGGGAAGTTTAACAGAGCTCGCAGGATAAAAATAGGCGCTATCGTTCACCTTATAATTAAAATCTATAAATTCAATTTCCCCGTTCGGCTTTCGGTTAATCTGGGTGTAAAGTATTTGTAACTCATATTTTTCGGCATTATCAAAAACCGGTTTTAATAGGTCATTTTTCGATTGTGACAATCTTTCAAGTCCGATTTTTTGGGTTTGGCACCCTAAGATCATTAAACTAAATAAAAATAAACAATATTTTTTCATATCCATAAAAGTACAGTTTTTAATCTATACTATTATCCAACTATTTTAGGACTTGAACAGGACGAAAAATTGTTAAAACGGTTGGAATGGTTTTCGAATTAATTTACCCAAGATTAAAATCGTGGGTTACAAAAAAAATTATATCTGCAATATTAAAAAGTTGAGAGATTGCGAAAATGGTTTTGTTTCAATTCCGATTTTTATAATAACTTAGTCGAATGGCAAGAGAGGAAAAATTCGTTGAACATATCCAAAACGGATATAATACCATGGGAGATTACATCTTTATGGGTGCAGCAATGCTGGAAGGCAAACCCTTTCCGGAAGCCCAAATAAAAATTCCGTTAAAAACCCTGAACCGTCATGGCCTTATCGCGGGAGCTACAGGTACCGGAAAAACTAAAACATTACAGATCCTCGCTGAAAATTTATCCGAAAAAGGAATCCCGGTCTTGCTGATGGACATTAAAGGGGATCTAAGTGGGATTGCCCAGCCTGCCTCAATCAACGAAAAGCTGGATGCCCGGCACAAAATCATAGGTTTTGAATTTAAACCTCAGGCATCTCCGGTTGAAATTCTAAGCCTTTCTGAACAACCAGGAGTGCGACTGAAGGCTACCGTAAGTGAATTTGGTCCTGTATTACTTGCCCGTATCCTTGACCTTTCCGATACTCAAACCGGGATTCTGGCCATTGTTTTTAAATATTGTGACGACCATCATTTACCTTTACTTGATTTAAAAGATCTCAAAAAAATTATTCAGTTTGCCACAGAGGAAGGCAAGGAAGAATTTGAGAAAAGCTATGGCCGTATGTCAAAAATGTCCACGGGCACTATCCTTAGGAAAATTGTGGCTTTGGAGCAACAGGATGCCGATTTGTTTTTTGGCGAGCCTTCATTTGAGGTGCAGGATCTCATAAGAAAAACCCCTGAAGGAAAAGCTTATGTAAATATAATCCGGCTAACTGATATTCAGGATAAACCTAAATTGTTTTCAACCTTTATGCTCAGTCTATTAGCTGAAATTTATTCGACATTTCAGGAAAAAGGAGATAGCGATAAACCGGAATTGGTGCTGTTTATAGATGAGGCGCATTTAATTTTTAAAGAAGCTTCCGGTGCCTTACTGGATCAAATTGAAAGTATTATTAAATTGATACGCTCAAAAGGAGTTGGTATTTTTTTTGTAACACAAAACCCAACCGATGTTCCTAAAGAAGTATTGAGTCAGTTAGGATTAAAAATCCAGCATTCGCTTCGTGCATTTACGGCCAATGACAGAAAAGCAATAAAATTAACTGCTGAAAATTATCCAATTTCAGAGTTTTACGATACCAAAGAGGTTTTAACTTCGTTAGGAATTGGAGAAGCTTTAATTTCAGCCCTGGACGAAAAAGGAAGACCTACCCCGCTTGCGGCAACTATGATGCGTGCCCCAATGAGCAGGATGGATATTCTAACACCCCAGGAAATACAAAATTTGATAAATGTATCACAGCTTTTTCCCAAATACAACAAAACCATAGACAGGGAGAGCGCTTATGAAATATTAAATCAAAAAATTGAACGTGCGGAGGATGAGGATGCCAGGGAGAAAGCTAAAAAGGAACGGGAAACCTTAGAACGCACAGCTTCAAAATCAAGGAGAAGCCCCGGTAAAGCTCAAGGCGCAATTATAAAAGTTTTAACAAGTGCAACCTTTAT
>JBBRGD010000389.1:0-2371 GCA_038241065.1 Flavobacteriales bacterium | reverse complement strand
AGGGGAGAGGTTTAATAAGAAACTTCTCAACTAGGTGTTAGAGACAGATAAAACAGGATAAGGCTTCTAAATAAGTTTCTCTAAAATTCCATAGTTTTACAATAAATAATAACAAACCTCAAAAATCAATTTGCCAATCCCAAAAAAAATATTAGTTGTTGTTGAATCTATTGATGAGGAAGACAGCAGTGGTTCCAAGGCAAATGTAGCACTTATCCAAAATTTAAACATAGCCGGTTTTGAGGTGCTGGTTTATCATTACACTCGAAGGGAGATTCAGCTGCTTGGTATAACCTGTGTGGCAATCAAGGAAAAAAGAAGAAGTATTTTGTTTTGTCTGAGCAGGGCAGAAAGATATTTTCGCTATCTTTTTAAAATATCCCTGAGCAAACCCTTGGAAAAAGTATTCGGATTTTCCTTTACACTATTTAATGACCGTAATAGCATCATTGCTGCTTTGCGAAATATTCAAGATTATAAACCTGATTTAGTATTGACACTTAGCCAGGGCGGACGCTTCAGGCCACATCATGCCCTTCTTAAAATGCCGGAGTTTCACCAAAAATGGATGGCTTATATACACGATCCATATCCGGCACATCTTTATCCAAGACCCTTTGCATGGGTGGAAGCGGGTTATTTTCAGAAATGGAAGTTTATTTGGGATATTTCGGAAAAAGCTACTTACAGTGCCTTTCCAAGTAAACTTTTAATGGAATGGATGGGAAGTTATTATCCCGGGTTTTTAAAAACGGGATTAGTAATCCCCCATCAGTTGACCGTATTGTCAACTGAAGAAATTGGTTTTCCAGATTATTTTGATCCAAACCATTTTAATTTATTACACGCCGGGACTTTATTAGAACCGAGAAATCCCAAGGTTTTAGTTGAAGCTTTTAAGAGGTTTCTGGAAAATACTCCAGAGGCAAAGCATCAATCTAAACTAATATTTTTAGGAGGTAAAAATGTTTTTTCCGCCTGGCTAAAGGAAAAAGCTGAGCAAACAAAAGAATTGGAAGTTAGCGAAACCTATGTTCTTTTTAAAGAGGTCTTTAAAATGCAGCAGTATGCAGCTGTGAATATAATACTTGAAGCCAAGTCGGAAATAAGTCCGTTTTTACCAGGTAAATTTCCGCATTGTGTGTTGGCAGATAAACCTATACTTTTATTAGGCCCAAATTATAGCGAATCAAAAAGGTTGTTGGGGGATTCATATTTACATTGGGCAGAAATAGATGAACTTGAAAAGATCACAAAAACCATTGAAAACTTATACCAAGAATGGAAAAAATCTCCAAAAGATTTTAGATTAAACAGACCGGACCTAATCGCTTATTTATCAGTTCCTAATTTAAAGGATATAATGCAAAAAATTAATTTCACATCATGAAAATATTAATGGTTTCCATGTTTGCAAATCACTTTTTTAACTGGACCAACCAGTTGAAAGATTCAGGCCATGAAGTTTTTTGGATTGATGTTTTTGACAATGGTAAAAAGGTAAATAACATCAGTTGGGTTCATCAAACGGTTAATTGGAAACGAAAATTTAATTATCCAGGCAGGCAGTCTTTAAAAAATAGTTTTCCGAAAATTTATAAGGGAATTCAGAGGTTCAACGAAATAAAACTTGCGGAAATTTTTGAAGAGAAGATAAAAGAAATTAAACCAGATGTAGTGCATAGTTTTGTGCTTTTCTCAGCCTGCGCGCCAATTCTAGCAGTCATGAATAGGTACCCTAGTTTAAAATGGATCTATTCAGCCTGGGGTAATGATTTGTTTTATTTTCAGAACGAGACGGGTTACCTTGCAGATATTAAAATGGTACTGCCAAGACTAGATTACATGTTTGCAGATTGTGCCCGCGATTATGGAATTGGAAAAAAACATGGCTTTAATGGAATTTTTTTAGGTGTGTATCCTACAGGTGGTGGATATAAATTTGACCTTGAGGATGAAATAAGGCCTGCATCAAACAGAAATGTAATTTTAATTAAAGGTTACCAAAATCTTTTTGGGGAGTGTATCCCAGTATTGAAAGCTATTCAAAAAATTAAAAATGAACTAGAAGATTATAATATAATAGTTTTTGGCGCAGAACAAGATACTGTGGAATATATAGAGAAATCAGAATTGATAAATTACACAAACTTTTCTGTATTAAAAAGCATAGGCCGTGATGATTTGATGAAGCTTATGGGAGAATCACTGATCTATATTGGGAATAGTATTTCTGACGGGATGCCCAATACTTTACTGGAATCAATAATAATGGGCGCATTTCCTGTACAATCCAATCCGGGCGGTGCAACTGCAGAATTAATTGAGCATAAAAAAAACGGGCTTTTAATTCAAGATCCTTTGGATGTGA
>JBBRGD010000388.1:0-2398 GCA_038241065.1 Flavobacteriales bacterium | reverse complement strand
CCGGGAGTTTGAGGTTTTCACTGCCGCGATCGATGAAAATATAGAAATGAATATAGAAGAAGCTTTAGAGAATCACAAACCGGATGTTTTTGCTTTTAGCATTGTACAATATATCAGCGGGATCAGGCTCAGTATTGATTTTCTTCGGAATTTAAAAGAAAAATTCCCGGACACTCTCCTTATAGCCGATGGCACCCAATATTGTGGTACTGAAAAATTTGATTTTGATGAATCTAAACTGGATATTTTAATAGCAAGCAGTTATAAGTGGCTTAACGGAGGTTACGGAAATGCTTTTATGCTTTTCCAGGAAAAGGTGCCGGAAATAATTTTCCCCAAAAGCTGCGGATTCAATTCCCTGCAAGGAAAATATAAGGCTCACGAGGGTAATTTTATTGGGAAGTTTGAACCGGGACATCAGGATACGCTCAATTTTGGAAGTTTAAAGACCGCTCTAAAATTCTTGAAGGAGATAGGGATGGAGTTGGTAGAAGAACGGGTTTCAAATTTAAGCAAGCTGGCGAAACAACAACTTTCGGAATTAGATTTATTGGAAGAAATGGTCCAAAAACGAAACCAACATTCTTCCATATTCAACATAAAAGGCGATACTCAATTATATAATTTCCTGAGAAATGAAAATATCATTTGTTCCCAAAGAGGAACGGGCATCAGGCTGAGCTTTCATTATTTTAATACTGAAGAAGAATTAAACTTTTTGATAAAAACTCTACGGCAGTATTTAAAGTCTGATTAAACCGTCACTTTGATCCCTTTCCAGAATGCCACATAATTTTCTATAGGCTTTGCGGCGTGGCTGGTTTGCGGATAATACCAGGCGGCGTCCTTATTAACTTCCCCTTCCACTTCAATATTGAAGTAGGATGCTTGGCCTTTCCAAGGGCAGCGGGTATGTGAGTCGCTTGGTGTGAAATATTCTTCTTTTATGGAATCCTGCGGAAAATAATGGTTGTTCTCAACAATTTTAGTATCGTTACTTTCTGCTATTAAGGTGTTGTTCCAGGTCGCCTTCATAAGTTAGTATTATTATTTATTCAGTTTGATAAAACTGTAATTTTTGCTTTTCTCACGGTTTCAAAAATTCTCTTCTCTTTCTTCTATTTTCTTTTTTCACTTCTAACTTCCCACTTCTACCTTCTATTGATTATTTCTGAAAATATAATTTTTATAATAGCCTTTCTCATCGGTAAATGAGCCGGAAACCCTGAACCCCGATTCATCTGCCAGCCAACCCACCACGTGATCATCGTATTTTTGAGAGATCTCGGTATGTATGGTTTCCCAGGCATCAAAATGTACATTGAGTCCCAGTTTTTTAATGTTTATGTTTTGTTCCTTTTGACTCACCAAAAAGCTCTTGGCAGTTCCGGTTTCGGGATTATAGGTTTCCCAGTGCAAAAAAGCATCCGTATCAAAATTTGCTTTCAATTCAGAATTTATACGGACAAGGAGATTCTTGTTAAATGCTTCGGTTACACCGGTTTTGTCGTTGTATGCATCCTGGATGGTTTGCGGGTGTTTTTTCTGATCAAACCCAATGAAGAGCATATCTTCCGGGCTCATTGCTGCGCTGACATGCTTCATAAAATCGATGGCTTCCTGATGCAAGAGATTTCCGATATTGGATCCCAACATCATGATCACCTTTTTTCGCGAATTGAAATCGGTTAATTTTTCAAGGATTTGAAAATAAGTTCCTTGCTGGATTTTCACCTTTAATTGAGGGATTTCATTTTTAAGCGAGGTTTCCAGTTCTTCCAATGCATTTTGGCTGATATCGATGGGTAAATATTCGAATTCTATTTTATTTTCAACCAGATGACGCAGCAAAACCTTGGTTTTTGTACCGTCTCCCGGTCCCAATTCAATTAGATCGAAACCATCAGGTGCATAGAAAAACTCGGAAATTTCTGCAGCGTGGTTTTTTAGAATATTATATTCACAGGTTGTAAGGTAATATTCCGGCAGGTTCATGATATCCTGAAACAATTTATCGCCTCTTTTATCGTAAATATATTTTGAAAATAAATATTTAGGATGATCGGTCAGCCCCTTATAAACGTCTTCCTCAAAAGCAGAGGTGAAAGTTGTCTTTATTGTATTTTTCATTGTTCAAAGGTTGGATTATTTAGCCAATCTTACACCGGTGAATTGCCATCGTAAATGTGGCTGGAAAAAGTTGCGGTAAGTGGCGCGGGTGTGGTTTTTTGAAGTTGCAACAGAACCGCCGCGAAGGACCATTTGATTTACCATAAATTTACCGTTGTATTCACCTAAGGCGCCATCAGCTTTTTGGTAATAAGGGTAGGGGGAATATGCACTTTCGGTCCATTCCCAGCGACTTCCCCAATCAAAATGCTTTTGGGCAATTTCCCAT
>JBBRGD010000387.1:0-2412 GCA_038241065.1 Flavobacteriales bacterium | reverse complement strand
ATGAAAGAAGATTAGAAAAAGGGAAGAACAAGATGAGCACGATCAATATTATTAGAAACAAATTATTGTCCAGAATATTTGCAGTAATACAAAGACAAGAACCTTATGTTGATCTAATGAAGTATGCAGCATAAAAAAAATCTACAACTTTAACTTAATTTACTTTTATTAACCATAGAATACGGGGCATAATTTAAAATTGAATATAAATTTTATAATCCGGAGAAGGTATTTCCCTGATTTAAATCTCCTGTTTTATATCCTTTCTTAAACCAGTCCATACGTTGTTTTGAAGTTCCATGGGTAAAAGCATCGGGAACTATCCTACCTGAGGTTTGTTTTTGAATGGCATCATCTCCCACTGCATTCGCCGCGCTTAAAGCTTCTTCAATATCTCCTTCTTCTAAATATTCGCGGTTGTGGTGTGCCCAAACCCCGGCGTAAAAATCGGCCTGTAACTCAAGGGCAACGGATAATTCATTGGCTTCACTCCGACTTATTCCCTGCTGAAGTTTCCTTACTTCCCCAGCAGTTCCCATAAGTTGTTGCACGTGATGACCTACTTCATGAGCGATTACATAGGCAATGGCAAAATCGCCACCATCAGCTCCAAAACGGGTGCGCAGTTCTTCAAAAAAGCTGAGGTCTATATAAACATTTTCGTCACCAGGACAGTAAAATGGACCGGAGGCCGATGAAGCTCCGCCACAGGCAGTGCTTACCGCATCGGTAAATAAAACCATTCCGGGTTCCCTGTAGTCTGCTCCGTTTTGAGCGAAAAGCTCATTCCAGATATCTTCGGTATCCGCGAGCACTGTAGAGGCAAAATCTCCCAGTTCTTTTTCTTCCGAGGTTAGTTCCCGTTCTTCTGTTGTTACAGGGATCTGATCTTGCAGCTGGTTTAGAATTTCTGTGGTATCTCCTCCGGAAAAGAATTGTATTGCCAAAAAAATGATCCCAATAATACCTCCTCCCACAGCAATTTTACCACCGGTGGATTTACCTCTTCTGTCATCAACGTTGCCGCTTTGTCTTCTGCCTTGCCATTTCATGGAGTTCGGGTTTAAAAATTTTGTCAAAATTAAATAAAATAGCAATTGGTGCATGTTGCTTTTTTCATAAAATTGATCAAAAAGTGAAAGTGGTTGGAAAAAATGGATCGGGAAGAATGTTTTTAGCAGAAAAGCCGGGATTATTTGCAGGTTTTGCGAAGCGGAAGGCAAAAGAGATTACAGGAAATATGAAGGGCAATTCCAGTTTCAATTAAAAAGAATATCCTGCCAAGTAAAATCAAAGATATTAGGCTTTTCTTTTAGATCTTTTTTCCTGATTTTATCTTCCTGTTCAATTTGTAATTGTTCCTTAAGACTTTCAACAAATACAAAAATGCCAAAAAAATTATTAGGACAATAACCAGGAAGATCCAAAACCTGATGGGATAGGAGTTTTTAAAGTGCAGAATGAAATTGAGAGTATTATTCAAAGTTTATTATTATTATATTTTTCAACCAGATCAGATTCCCAATAATCTTTCATTTGTAAAATTAACCGCATTCAATAAGAATTCATTACGGTTTTCCGTAAACAGGTGGAAGGAATAATAAATAAAAGGAATTTAAATTCATAAAGACATAAAAAACAATAAGTTAGGATCTTGAATTAAAATTAAATTATCACCTTTTTTTTTATAATAGAAAAAACAAAATTCCAACCCCCATTTTCAAATATCTCAAATCTCTTTTCTCATACTCATAGGATTCATTCCTTTTATTAGGAAACAATCCATATTTTAATTAATATTGTTACCTTTAGTGAATCGGGAAAAGTCAAAATGGAAGATCAGTTATTTGCGGTTGTTGATGTGGAAACCACCGGTGGGGGAATGACCGGGAATCGCCTTACCGAAATTTGTGTGGTCTTATTGAGAGGATCGCAAATTATAGAAAAGTATTCCACACTTATCAATCCCGAAATAAATATCCCTGTTTATATCACAGCGCTCACCGGAATTGATAACAACCTTGTGGCCGATGCCCCGAAATTTAACGAGGTAGCAAAAAAAATTGAAGCGCTTACGCGAGGTGCGATTTTTGTCGCCCATAATGTGAATTTCGATTACAATGTGCTTCACAATGAATTCAAGGAACTCGGATATGAATTTACCAGGAAGAAGCTTTGTACCGTGCGGCTCTCCCGTAAACTGATCCCGGGATTGTCTTCCTATAGCCTTGGGCGATTATGTGACTCCATAAATATTCCCATCATAGACCGTCACCGGGCCGAGGGAGATACAGATGCCACCGTGATCCTGTTCCAACGATTGCTCTCATTGGATACTGATTTTATAGTTATTCGGTCTTTTCTGCACGCACATTCCAAGGAGGCTACTTTGCCGCCTCATATTTCTTCGGA
>JBBRGD010000386.1:0-2413 GCA_038241065.1 Flavobacteriales bacterium | reverse complement strand
TCAATTTTTTGAAAAATCTTTATTTAATTTAAATAAATCTGAAGAAACGCCTCCAACTATTGATTACCTGGTAGAAATGATCCAGGAAAAAAGAAAGTCGGTTTTTATGGAGAACCTATTTGAGAATGACCAAAATACATTTTCTAAACTCCAATGGAATATATCCTATTACGGTGGATTGCTTAATTTCAACCTTCTTGAACAACCCGTTTCTCTAGTGCAGGAGGATAATAGTTTGGAATTAAAACTTTCAAAAAGAAAGCTTTTAATTTCGGAAATTGAAAAAATATATAAGAATATTGAACAATTCAAGACCTTTCACAATGGAATAATTTATCCGGAAAACAATTTGTTTCATTAGGATTATTGAAAATGAAGGCCAGAAAAAAGTTGAGATAATTAAAAACCCGTTTGAAATTTCAAACGGGTTTTTAATTATCTCACAATTCTAAGTTTCTGTTTTTAGAAATGCACACCAACCCTCAAAGGCAGGTGTTCAAATATCTTTTTTCTCAATACTCAATACTCATATCTCAATACTCAATACTCATATCTCAAATCTAACTGTTAAGCATAACCGGCATAACCAGCATTGTAATTTTTTCTCCTTCGTCCAGACCATCTACCGGGGTTAAAATTCCGGCGCGGTTAGGAAGGCTCATTTCAAGTTGCACCTCATTGGCGTTCAAATTATTGAGCATTTCTGTAAGGAAACGGGAATTAAACCCAATTTGCATATCGTCACCGTGGTAAGAACAAGTCAAACGTTCTTCGGCTTTGTTGCTGTAATCAATGTCCTCCGCAGAAATATTGAGTTCAGCGCCGGCAATTTTTAATCGTACCTGATGGGTGGTTTTATTGGCGAAAATGGAAACCCTTTTTACCGAATTCAAAAATTGGTTTCGGTCTATTACAAGTTTATTCGGATTTTCTTTTGGAATTACAGCTTCGTAATTCGGATATTTCCCGTCAATCAGTCGGCAGATCAACTGGGTATCTTCAAAAGTAAATTTTGCGTTAGACTCGTTGTATTCAATAATAACATCGGTTTCGCTTCCGGCCAGGATTCCTTTTAATAAATTCAAAGGTTTTTTGGGCATAATAAAATCGGCTTCTTGTGAAGCTGAAACATCAGTCCTGGAATATTTCACGAGTTTATGGGCATCGGTTGCCACAAAAGTCAATCCTTCGGTTGAAAATTGAAAGAAAACCCCGCTCATCACCGGGCGTAAGTCGTCATTTCCGGAGGCGAATATGGTTTTGCTAATGGCTGTTGCCAGGACATCGCCTTGCATTACCGTACTGCTTGGTTCCTTTAATTCGACCGCTTTCGGGAATTCCTCGGCTTGGGCATAAGCCAATGCGTATTTTCCGTAATTGGAACTCAATTCAATGGTGTTGTTTTCTTCCATCACAAAGGTGAGTGGTTGCTCCGGAAAGGTTTTTAAAGTTTCCAGCAACAATCTGGCAGGAACAGCAATGGCTCCTTCAGAATCTGATTCTACTTTTAATTTGGCAGACATGGTAGTCTCCAAATCGGAAGCAGAAACCGTTAATTCATTCTTTTTTAAATCGAATAGAAAATTATCTAAAATAGGCAGGGTGTTATTGTTGTTGATAACCCCTCCCAAAATTTGAAGTTGTTTAAGCAAATAGGTACTGGATACAATAAATTTCATGGGAGTATCGGTTTGATTTAATCATTACAAATATATCCTAATACTTCAAAAATTGAAATACATAAGCAGATATTTTATCAACATCAGGATCTGTCAAAATTACTCTAATGTCTTGATAGTAAATAAATTGTAAAATTGAAGATTTGTATTTTGTTAATACTTTTCTTAAATAAAAAAAAGATTCAATAACCATCTACTTTCTCAGGTATCGTTTTTTTCTGAAATAGTTAAATGCGAAAGCTCCAAGTGCCAATAACAGTAACGGAATTATAAGATTGATGAATTGCCATTTTTCACGTTCTTCCGCGACTTTCTCCAAATCCAAAAATGCGATACTAATTTCCTTTGAGCGAATATCGATCAGGCCGGAGTCGTCCAGTAAATAGTTCACGGAATTCATTAGAAATTCCTTATTGCCGTAAGTGTTTCCCGTATAACGATCAAATCCCAATTCCAGAGGTTCGCCCTGTTTCAATTGATTTTTAATGACATCACCATCAGCAACTGCGATCATTTTAGTGGGTTCGCTCAGATCAATTGGTTTATCAGTCTCAAAAGGTTTAACCCTATTCTTATAAGCCGATTTAAACCGACCTTCAAGTAACACCGCCAAAGCTTGTTCTCCAGCGGTATAGGTCGACAAATTTGGTTCAGTGTTCAGAATATTCAAACTTATTTCTAGAGGTGTGCCTTCAATTTTGGTTTGGGGCGAACTGGAAAGTAAAATGGTCTTT
>JBBRGD010000385.1:0-2414 GCA_038241065.1 Flavobacteriales bacterium | reverse complement strand
TCCCGAAGCCGGAGTGCTTAATATAGAAAAAGGTGAATTAGTAGCCTTTAGCGGAAATACTGGAGGCAGCGGTGGCCCACATTTGCATTTCGAGATCAGGGACGGGCAACAACGCCCTATGAATCCTCAGCTTTTTGGAATTGAGATCAAAGATACCCAACCTCCTACTATCAATAGCTTATTCGCCTATGCTTTGGGAGAAGATTCCAATGTGAATGGATCGGCAAAACAGCAACGGATCCGATTATTCCCGCTTGCAGACGGTTCATTTAAAACCGAGCCCATTAATGCCTGCGGCAATATTGGGTTTGGAATTTCAACCATCGATAAACAAGATGGAGCTTCTAATAACAATGGTATTTATAAAATAGAAACCAGCTTAAACGGAGATCCTGTTTTTGAATTGAACTTCGATCGATTTTCCTTTGACGAATCAAGGCATCTCAATCAACTAATAGATTATAAATATTTCAGCAAAAACAATAGCAGGATCACAAAACTATTCCTTCAGCCTAATAATCCGTTAAGTGTTTATAATAATGTAGTAAACGAAGGAAAGCTAAATATCCAGGACAGTTTAACCTACCTCTACAATATTAAAGTTCTTGATTTTAAAGGGAACCAACGCATAACTCGAATCCAGATCACCGGCAAACAAAATAATAATATCATTCCAAAGGAAATCAAAAAAACAGATTATTTTGTGCAGGCAGACCAGGCATTTTCTATAGAGGAAAATGGTATTGATGCTTATATTCCAAAAGGAAGTTTATACGAAGATACCTTTCTGGACATTTCATTTAAAGGCGACACCATCTATTTTCACCAGGATGATACTCCCATTCATACCAACATAACACTTGGATTTGACGTTAGTAAATACAGGCCGGAAGACCGGGAAAAAATGTTTATTGCACGGCTGGGGTATAAAGGCCGTCCCAATTATAATTCAACCTATCAAAAGGGAGATCGTTTTACTACAAGCACCAGGACTTTTGGAGATTACACTTTGGCAAAAGATATTAAACCGCCCTCAATTACTCCTGTCAATTTTCAAAATAAACAGTGGATAACCGGAAATTCCGATTTAAAATTAAGGATCTCTGATGATATTTCCGGAATAAAAAGCTATCGTGCAACGGTAAACGGAAAGTTTATTTTGATGGAGTACGAATCTAAAAACAATACTCTAACGCACGATTTTAACGATGGCGTGGTAACCCAAACAGAAAACAACCTGAAAGTTATAGTCACCGATAATGTTGGGAACAGCACAACCTACGAAGCTGTTTTCTTTAGAAAATAGAAGTGAATTTATTGAATTAATCCTTTAATTTTAAGTTTCGATGAGGTCTGTAAACTAATTACTAATCAGCCTATTAAAAATATATTGTAATTAATTAACAAAGATTTTTATCAATGTTACAAATCTGCTTTTTACAAAAGAATGAAGAAATGTAAAAACAGATAGGATAATTTTATTTCTTGATTAAACCCGTAATCAAAATCGGATTGTTTTAATTGTTTTTTGAATTCACTTTTCAAGAAACTCCTTCAGGACAGTAACTACATAATCTATTTCTTGCGTTGTATTAAATCTTGAGAATGAAAACCGAAATGATGGTTTTTTGAGATCTTCTTCAGATAAAAATGCTTCCAAAACATGGGAACCTTTATCGCTTCCGCTTTGGCAGGCACTTCCCTTGGAACACGCAATTCCTTTTAAATCCAATTGAAATAATAGCAAAAGGGCTTTTTCCCTAGAAACAGGCAAACAAACATTTATAAGTGTATAGGTGCTTTTCTCCGGATCTTTACAACTTCCATTAAATTTTACCCCGGGAATATTCGATTCCAACTGATGGATAAAATAATTTTTTATTGAACTGATATGTTCGCGTTCTTCCCGTAAATTTTTATAAGCCAATTTTAACGCTATTTCCAGCCCGATGATATTGTGCACACTTTCTGTGCCGGCACGATGTCCCCGCTCCTGCTCTCCCCCAAAAATCAAAGGTTTTAGGCCACTGTGCTTCCTTACAAAAGCAAAACCAACTCCCTTGGGGCCGTGAAATTTATGGGCGCTTGCTGCTGTAAAATCCACCGGAATTTCGTTTAGATCCATTTCATAATGGCCTATAGATTGCACCGTATCAGAGTGAAATAAAGTATTGTAAGATTTACACATTTCACCAACACCCTTGATATCCAATAGATTACCTATTTCATTATTTATATGCATCAGGCTTACAAGTGTCTTTTTATCCGAAGCCTTCAACAGTGCTTCTAAATGAACCAGATCTACTTCTCCGTTTTTGTCAAGATTGACATAGACAACCTCAATTCCATAACAAGCTTTTAATTGATCCAGCATATTTAATACCGCGTGGTGTTCTACTTGAGAAGTAATAATT
>JBBRGD010000384.1:0-2432 GCA_038241065.1 Flavobacteriales bacterium | reverse complement strand
AAATTAATTGAACTGCATCTGGAATATCCGGAAGCAAAAATAGTAGCGCATCCTGAATCTGAAGATCCAATTCTTCGGGTAGCGCATTGTATTGGTTCTACTTCCCAAATGATGAATTATATTGTTGATAGTCCCAGCGATACTTTTATTGTTGCCACTGAAGTTGGTATTCTACATCAACTCAAAAAAAAGATACCCAATAAAACGCTTATTCCTGCGCCATCTCATGAAGATAACACTTGTGCCTGCAGCGAATGTGCTTTTATGAAAGTTAATACCATAGAAAAACTTTACCTGTGTTTGCGCGATGAACTGCCAGAGATCATTATAGATGAAAGCCTTAGGAAGAAAGCACTTTTACCCATTGAAAAAATGTTGGCTCTATCATAAAGATTCAAAGTTCAAGGTTTAAGGTTCAAGGTTCAAAATGTGAATTTTGAATTTTGAATTTTAAAAAGGTCGCATTCTTAGAAACCCGATTCCAATTCCGGGATTTCTGAGCTAAAAACTTCCATCCTCAGACTTCTGATTTTCTTCTTAGGAATAATTTTATCAAATTAAACTTCCATCTTCCGTTTTTCCATTTTCGGTCATTGGACTTGAGATCTTTTGCTTTTTGTTCTAAAAATTAGCATCATTCACCCATTTCTGCTTTTTTGAAGGTTAATTTCCATCATTTCAAGCAAAATTTCAGGTATTTTCTTTCCAACAATCAAATACTCTCCTTTATTTTTTTGCATTTTTAAAAAAAAATGCTCTTTTGTTATATTAACCCCCTAATTTTATAGGGTCATTTTCTAATATTTGGTAATTTTTAAACTAACACCCCCCTTATTTTTTGATTTATTAAATATTATTTTATATTTACCCGAAGTAAAATATTAAATATTATGAAATGAGCAAACTAAAAATTCGATGCAAATACCAAGACATTTTATCTGAATTATATAAAACCTTTTAAAAACAATAAAAGATATACTAATGAAAAAAATTGAAGCCATTATCAGAAAGTCAAAATTTGACGAAGTGAAAAAGGCCCTACATGAAACAGGGGTGAATTTTTTTACTTACTGGGACGTAACCGGGGTAGGCAACGAAAAACAAGGTCATGTGTACCGAGGGGTTTCCTATAGCACAAGTGATATACAGCGAAGGATACTTTCCATTGTTGTTTCCGATGAATTTTTAGACAGGACCCTGAAAGCGATCTTTGAAAAAGCTTATACGGGAACTGTTGGAGATGGCAAAATATTCATCTCAACCATAGATGAAACCTACAGGATAAGAACTAAGGAAGGCGGAACCGATTCACTGAGCTAAAATCAAATTAAAAATCACAAATAAAACTAATTACAATGGATTTACTTACTACCAACAATATTTGGATGATGATTTGTACCGCACTGGTATTCTTCATGCACCTAGGATTTTCACTTCTAGAGGTTGGACTTACTCGTCAAAAAAATGCCATTAATATCTTATTTAAAAATGTATTTATAATCTGTATCGGATTGTTGATATACAGTTTAATTGGCTTTAACCTAATGTATCCCGGTTCTTTCCTCTATGGGATTATCCCCGATTATTTTATAGGACTTTTTGGATTGCACCCCCCAATGGTGGACGGGGTTTTGGACTTAACCTATAATGAAGGCTATACGTATTATACAGATTTTCTGTTTCAGGGAATGTTTGCCGCAACAGCTGCAACCATCGTATCAGGTGCAGTAGCGGAAAGAATTAAACTTACCAGCTTTATGCTTTTTTCCATAATCTACCTGGCTTTTGTATATCCTATTGCAGGATCCTGGAAATGGGGAGGCGGATTTCTTGATGAGTTAGGTTTTTACGATTTTGCAGGATCTACTCTTGTTCACTCTGTGGGCGGATGGGCCGCTTTAATAGGAATTTACCTTTTAGGAGCCCGTATTGGAAAATTTGATCCAGATGGAACATCTCATGCAATTCCGGGACACAATATTCCATTGGCCACAGCAGGTGTTTTTATTTTATGGCTTGGATGGTTTGGTTTTAATGGTGGTTCTGTTCTATCTGCCGATCCCTCTCTAACTTCATTAACACTTGTTACAACCTGCCTTGCTGCTGCTGCGGGAGGGATCTCGGCCTTTTTGATCTCTACATTTATGTATAAGAATTATGACCTTACCATGTTCCTGAACGGGATTTTCGGCGGTTTGGTAGGTATTACTGCAGGTGCAGATCAAATGTCTCCAATGGATGCTGTTTTTATTGGTCTGATAGCCGGGGTTGTCATTGTTTTTGGGGTTGCACTAGTTGATAAATTAAAACTTGACGATCCTGTGGGTGCTGTACCGGTGCATCTCCTTTGTGGAATTTGGGGTACCCTGGCTGTTGGTGTTTTTGGGAACCTGGCAGGTTTAGATCAGTTTCTTATGCAGTTGTCTGGCGTA
>JBBRGD010000383.1:0-2442 GCA_038241065.1 Flavobacteriales bacterium | reverse complement strand
TGAGCGATTATTTCCAAACAACCAACTTGGTTGTACCTTGGTCTTTTATTCGTTCAATTCCTGCATACGTTCAAAGAGATCATTTCTCAGTTTTTCTATAAATTTCAGAGGTTCCGCACGTGCTCTCAACCTCAGAAATGTATGGTGATAATCCCCAAGTTCGATGTCCATAATTTTTTCCAGCGTGGCTACCAATTCTTTTAAGCTTATTTTACCATGGTTTATAGTGCCGCTATGGTATAAAGCCTAGATCAGTTCTGTTAATGCTACTTTAGAAGAAGTCCATTGAAGTCTTAAAAAACAGATGTGTTGCACT
The DNA here is from genome assembly GCA_038241065.1 of Flavobacteriales bacterium. Taxonomy (GTDB): domain Bacteria; phylum Bacteroidota; class Bacteroidia; order Flavobacteriales; family Flavobacteriaceae; genus Gillisia. The sequence goes on along the minus strand of JBBRGD010000383.1, from coordinate 2,126 downwards.
TATGGGTTGAACTCAGCTTATATGGTTTTCAGCAAATAAAATATTACCAAATGGTTGATTTTGAATTCTGACCGGATTTCGAAAGGTTTTGAAAATCGGGGTAAAAAGTCTAATGTTTGAATAATTTAAAAGGAATTCAGGTAAACTGGTGAAATTACTTTTTGCTTAGGTTACAAGTTAATATTGATCCGGAAACTTTACGCGACCACTTCTAAAAAAGGGGCTAAATATTTTTTATTTTCTGATATTCCATAGCCTATGGAATGAAATGATATCATTTAGTATCAAAATAAATCAAGAAATAAAAAAGGGAATTTGTTGTACCTATGTTGTACCAAAATAAAAAAGCCGACTCGTTAAAGTCGACTTTGAGTACTCGGAGCGGGACTTGAACCCGCACGACCGTTGCGGATCATTGGATTTTAAGTCCAACGTGTCTACCAATTCCACCATCCGAGCATAGACATTTATAATGAGCGAAAAACGGGATTCGAACCCGCGACCTCCACCTTGGCAAGGTGGCGCTCTACCAACTGAGCTATTTTCGCGTATATTAAGAACATATTTGCCATTTTACAGGCCTGCAATTACGTATTGCGGTTGCAAATTTAATACAAATCTTATAATACCAAAGGTTTTTCTGTAAAAATTGACGGCTTTTCTCCACTGTTTTTCAAGGACAAAAATAATAAACCCTTAACCCCTTGTTTTCCAGCTTCAGAAAAATTTATTCTTCATAATTTTCTTTCAATTCCTAAAGCGTACAATTAGAAAAAGCTTAATGTCGAATTTAGGATCTGTTTTAACCGGAAATTCGAAACCTGAAACTGATACAAAATTTGCTGAATAAGCTTTTAACCTTCAAATCCTGAACGTTAAATTTTGAATCCAGTTACACCTTTGCCTTCTGTTTGCTGGAAAGCATGCGTTTAATCTCGTTTAATTTCATCAATGCCTCCACCGGGGTAAGTGTATCAATATCAATATTCAACAATTCTTCTTTCAATTCTTCCAACAACGGATCGTCCAGATTAAAGAAGCTCAATTGCAGTTCTTTTTCTGCTGAATTTTTTAAGATCTTCCCCGAGTCTTCCATCTGGTGGGATTTTTCCAGCTTCTTTAAGATCTTATTAGCGCGATTGATCACCATTTGTGGCATTCCGGCCATCTTTGCCACGTGGATCCCGAAACTATGCGCACTTCCGCCGGGAACAAGCTTCCGAAGGAACAACACCGTATCTTTTAATTCCTTGACCGAAACATTGTAATTCTTGATCCTTTTGAAGGTTTCCCCCATTTCGTTCAATTCGTGATAATGGGTCGCAAATAGGGTTTTTGGGGAAGCCGGATGTTCATGCAGATATTCTGTAATTGCCCAGGCAATAGAAATCCCGTCATAGGTACTGGTACCACGGCCAATTTCATCCAGCAGGACCAGGCTGCGGTCGGAAATATTGTTCAAGATGCTGGCGGTTTCATTCATTTCCACCATAAAGGTAGATTCGCCCATAGAAATATTGTCACTGGCCCCCACCCTGGTAAAGATCTTATCTACCAAGCCGATCCTCGCTTGTTTTGCGGGCACAAAACTCCCCATTTGTGCCAATAGCACAATAAGTGCCGTCTGACGTAAAATAGCCGATTTCCCGCTCATATTGGGACCGGTGATCATAATGATTTGTTGGGACTCCCTATCTAAAAACACATCGTTGGCCACATAAAGTTCCCCCTGCGGCAATTGCTTTTCAATTACAGGGTGCCGACCATCTTTTATGTTCAATTCCATTGAATCCTCGATAAGAGGTTCTATATAATTTTCGGAAATTGCCTGCTGCGCAAAAGAACACAAACAATCCAACTGACCGATCTGCCGTGCATTTTGTTGCACCGGCCGAATGTAATCTGCCAGCCAATCCACCAATTTGGCGAAAATATCCTGTTCCAGCTGATAAATTTTCTCCTCGGCTCCCAGAATTTTTCCTTCATATTCCTTTAATTCTTCTGTAATATAGCGTTCGGCATTTACAAGGGTTTGCTTCCGGATCCAGGTTTCAGGAACTTTGTCCTTATGGGAATTTCGCACCTCAATATAATATCCGTACACGTTGTTGCTGCCAATTTTAAGC
>JBBRGD010000382.1:0-2451 GCA_038241065.1 Flavobacteriales bacterium | reverse complement strand
AATAAATGTAACATTATTCTTTTTACAAATATCAAAGAAAAGGAACGACAGCGCCAAAAGATGACGCAAGACTTGAGAAAGCTATTTTTTGAGAAAAAAAAATCCGGGGAACGGATGTTTTAAGATTTTAGTGGTCCTAGTTATCCTGATGTAATTCTCAGTAACGAATCAGTTCATAAAATTTTGAGAGCCTGAAATGAATAAAGTAAAGTGCACAGAATTTTACTGAATCAACTGTTTTTACCCATTACTGCGAGAATATTCTTCACCGCCTTTTGTGTGCTTTCATCAAGATCTTTAATGTAATCAAGAAAATTTTCCACCTTCATTTGGCCGTGCTTTGTGTTTTTAGAAATAAAATTGGCTTCCTTATCATCAAACAGCGGTTTGTCGATCTCTTTTTCAAAAACCATCATTATATTTCTGTGTCTGGGATCTTCCTTTATATTTTCAAACAGATCTTTGATCTTGGTTTCTTCACCTTCTATAACCTCAAAAAAATTGCCGCCGGAATAAATAAGCAACCCGTTCACACCCATGTTATTATTCCTAATTTCGGTTTGTTCCAAAATTTCTGCAACTTCATCCTGATTGAGATCACTGTTTGCAGTGCTTACGTAGCTTATCGCGAATCGCATACTTTTAGATTTCTCTAAATATAATCTTATTATTGTAACTAATAGTTCATAAAATTTAAATTGCCTAAAATAAAAGAATAACACTTCAAGTTTAATCCATTCATTTTCGTGGTTGAATTTCTTTCAAATGTACATTGAACCTCTTATTATGAAATGAGCATAACGGAGACACGATACAAACACCAATGAAGATATGCGAATTGCATATGACCTATAAAAAACAATAAGAATCTACATATGAAAACTAATATTTTTAAATTTTTGCTTTAGTTAAATAGTCATTAAAATTACTCATTTAAAACTCTTATTTCTATGACTTTTATCATCTTGAAAATTTAAAATGATAACAAAAATTTAAATATGAAAGATTGATTTTTGATAAGATAACAGTGCTTAATATTTTGGAAGAATGCAGTCTTTGCTTAATTTTCTTAATAACGGAGTTATTCCATCAATCAAGCTTTGCTGCATTATTTTAGAATCATCTTTATGGCATTGCAAACAAGCGCCAACGAGCAATAATTGTTTTTGTTCCTTAACTGTAAAAGGTCTAAAATCTAGCCGGGTAGAATTTATTAGCCCTTTTTTAGGTGGTATTAAAAATGGTATCCAGGCATCTTCAGGTAAATTATCATTTGGGTTGGGTGCATATTCCGGTGTAAAATTCCATTTCCCTTCACTATTTTTTATGTTATAAACCAAATTTCCCATTCCATATCCCAATGTAGCAGAATTTGAATGGCAGGACTTACAATCTCTCACACTTTTAGTTGTTGTATGCGGTGAATTTGGCGCATACAACCTGTGAAAAGAAACTTCCTCACCAATTTCTTTTCCGGAAAAACTTCCTTTATCTATGGTTAAAATCATTCCGGGAATTGCTGGTTGAATCTCCCTTTTATTTTTCGATTCCCTTACCCCCATTGCTGGTTGCGACGAAGAAAATTCGGCAACATGTTCTTTCCATTGCCCCGTTACAAATTTTTTATCCAATAAATCGAAGGCTCTGGATTCATTTTTGTCAAATTCATTATGGCAGCCTATACATCGTGAAGTCCATGAAGAATGGCAAGTAGAGCAACTTACATTTTTATGCGCATTGTCTCTGGAACAAATTTCAGGCTGAGGTTTTAATTCGTGAATTTTTCCGTCTTTTTTACCAATTAAAAAGGCTTTCCCTAAGGAATCCACATAGGTATTTACCAATGGATGCTTGTCTTTCTCAACTGTAATAAATTGCTTGTCAGAATGTTTATAATCACGATGTAAAAAAACCAATAAACTTTCGGCATCAAGAGAACTGTAGGAAGTTGTATTCGGTTTATCTTTAAAATGACAGTCGGAACACTGCAATTTTACGGCTTGTTCAGCATGAGTATATTTTTTCCCGTCACCCATTACTTCATGTGAGGAATGGCAATCCACACACAACAAGCCCTTATTATGGTGTAAATCTTCTCCTATATATTTATAAACACGTTTATCTTCAAAAACTTTATAACCTTTCTCATTAGTAATATCCTTTTCATTTAACAAGGTTTCCTGCCAACCTTCGTAATTTGTTGAAATTCTGCTTGACCTACTGTGGCAACCAAAACAACTGACGTCGTTTACAAATATATTTGTTGCCGGATGAAATTTTGGCAAATCCTTCTTTTCTGTAGCCAAATACTTTTCTAAATCATTTTTCGCTTCTTCAGAATAATTTAAATGACAGGCATTGCAACCTCCTCCTCTACTTAATTGAGTTATTTCTCCAAATTCCTTTTTTTCCGCGCCCAAATGACAATTCGCACAAAGATCCCGAATATGT
>JBBRGD010000381.1:0-2484 GCA_038241065.1 Flavobacteriales bacterium | reverse complement strand
TTATGCGAATTATTAACCAATTGATCCCGGTACCAACTCATACTGTCACCTCGCCAAGAGAAAATGGCATTTTCATAAACAGAAAGTCCGGTGTTCGGAATTACCAAATCCTGGTCTATTCCAATTACATCTCCATATCCTACACATTTGGGACAGGCTCCATAAGGATTATTAAAACTGAAAAGGTGTACATTGGGTTCTAAGAAAGTGATGCCATCTAATTCAAATTTATTGCTGAAGTGCCTCAATTTATTATCTGAAAGACTTTCGATATACAATTCACCTTTTCCTTCAAAAAATGAGGTCTGAGTAGCATCGGCCAATCGATTGTAAAAATCTTCATCATCTTTTGTCACTATTCGGTCCACAACCAGGGAAACGTCCTTCAGTTTTAATTTTGCAAGATCGGTTTCATCAATTCTCACCACCTTATCTTCTACCTTGATCCTGCTATATCCTTGTTGTAACAACACTTTCAGCTTTTCTTCAAGATTGCGGCCTTTTTCTATATGAACAGGAGCGAGCAACAGCAGTTTTTCCCCTACAGCAAAAGTTTTAACGAAAGAGATCACATCGCTCACCGTATCCTTTTTAACTTCATTTCCCGAAACAGGGGAGTACGTTTTTCCAATTCTTGCAAACAGCAATTTCAGGTAATCATAAATTTCAGTTGAAGTACCAACAGTAGAACGCGGATTGGTAGAATTAACTTTTTGTTCAATGGCAATGGCCGGGGAAATCCCTTTAATATAATCTACTTTAGGCTTGTTTAAACGACCTAAAAACTGCCGGGCATAGGAAGATAAACTTTCCACATATCGGCGCTGCCCTTCAGCATATAGCGTGTCAAAGGCCAAACTGGATTTTCCCGATCCGGAAAGCCCGGTTATAACCACCAATTTATTCCGCGGAATTACAACCTCAATATTTTTTAAATTGTGAAGTTTAGCACCTTTAATAATTATATTTTCCTTTGGATTTATGCTTAAAAGATCTAGAGCCATGACATTATTTTAAAAACAGAATGCAAAGGTAATCAATAACCGGCAGTGTAAAAAGCAGACTAATTCAGGAAAAATTATTAAAAATATATCTTAGGGTTTGTTTAAGTCAGAAATATGTTGCTATATTTGATCAACGAACTAACCAAAAATCTATTGCCTATTGCATAAAGTTACTTTTTAGCTATTAAACTAACCACCGGGTATTTTCTAAATACCTGAAAATAAAGTAACTAATATGGAAAATGCACAGGAACCTGACGCTACTTTGGTAAACGCGTATCTACAGGGAAGCGAAAAATCGCTCTCAATTTTAATTACACGGCACCAACACCGGATTTACAGTTTTATTTATTCAAAAGTTTTTGATAAAGATGTTGCTGAAGATGTCTTTCAGGATACTTTTATCAAGGTTATAAATACCCTAAAAAGGGGAAAATATAACGAGGAAGGCAAATTTCTACCTTGGGTTATGCGTATCGCTCACAATTTGGTCATTGATCATTTCAGAAAAAACAAACGCATGCCTAAGTTTGAGAACAATGGCGACTTCAATATTTTTTCGGTATTAAGCGATGGCGATTTAAATATTGAAACGCAGCTTATTAAAGATCAAATTGAATGTGATGTGCAGGAATTGATCAAGGAATTGCCCGAAGATCAATTGGAAGTTTTGACAATGCGAATATATAAGGATATGAGTTTCAAAGAAATATCAGAATCTACCGGGGTCAGTATTAATACGGCTTTGGGACGGATGCGTTACGCATTGATCAACTTGAGGAAAATTATTGATAAACACAATCTAATTTTAACAAATTAATTTACAATATCCCTACTTGATTTTCGTTCTTCTTTAAAACCAATATAAAGAGAATCAAATGGAGAACATTTACTTAAAATCTTCGAGAGGAGGTCAATTAAATCACTTGAATCCTAAAAAGGAAACAATTCAATTTCTTTTGAATTATTCTAAGGCTTTAATTATTACAGATTACAAGATGATGAAGTTTGAAGCACTTCTGAATTAAGATGGAAAAGACCTGTTTTTAAACCGACAGGTCTTTTTTTATGTGCGCTACGCATACCATATATCTATAGGGTGCAAATCCCGAGCGAGCCATCCAATGGGAATCGTTAGCCAAGAGCAAGGGTGTTGTGGGCGACCACAAATCTGAAGGAAGCTGGCGGCAAAACTGTGACTGAACGAACAGAAACATAATATAAGGCTTACTCTGTGGGTTAGTGGGCATTAGACTGTAAAGCCCAAATTTTGGACGTAAACAGAGGTAGTAAATTATGTCGGTTATAGGTAAAGATATATGAGTTTACCGTAGGAGATCTGCAATGTATAACCGAGGCTGAAACGAGCGAACTGTCGAAGCAGAGTGCCATTGCAGAAGTCAGCCGAAGCCATAGTAGCGTAGAAACCTCTGTAATGGAGGTGGAGCGAAGGGCTGAATCCTTAAAGCTGAGGAGTTTT
>JBBRGD010000380.1:0-2485 GCA_038241065.1 Flavobacteriales bacterium | reverse complement strand
ACCTGGAAACACCAACAACCTTACAAGTTTTATCTCCCGCTATCTGGGTAATATTTTTACAATGGTAGTGACATAAGTTTAACCAAGCTCCCTATAGTAATCCCATTAAAGCAGGTATTTGCCTTTACCCCGAAGATTATCATTTTTCTTCTGCTTTGTTTTATGAAAAGGGGCTTGATCATTTTAAAATGCTTTCTCATTATATGGGATAAATTAGTTACCCTGCTAATGTTGATGCAGCAGGTGAAAACACCTGCTGCGGCGTGTGCTGGCGGCGTCGATGGCCTCGTATTAATTGGAAGACCTGCATCGGAGGAGAAGGACCTGTTTTGCATCAAGGTTTGTTATATGAGCTTTAATTTGAGAATCATTGGATGAAAGATAAATCCTTTTACCATTATTTTGTTTGACTTCCCAACCACTTCCTTCCACAACTCGCTTGAGTTTTCTAGGCGTAAAAAATTTAATCGAAACCCTCCTTTTGTTCATAATTTAACGGATACATTTTTTTGATAAAGAAAATTCCGTCAAATATTTGACTCCATTTTGCTGTGTAATAGCTTTTAAAAAGAACCTTCATACCGAAAGGCTGATTTTTTAACCTCGATGTCGATAAGTCTGTAAAAAAATTGTCATATCGGGATCTTTTAAAATAATCTTCGAAACTGCCTTTTTGTGGTTTTTTCACCCTTGTAATTTCTGACAACCGATAATAGATTGTTCCCACTTTTCCTGAGGAGGCAACGAAACAAAGATTATACACCTGGTCTTTTATTCTTTTATGCAAAATATCCCCAAGAAAATAACTGCTATCACTTATGGAATTTGATAATTCTTTGTCGAAATTTATACGTTGGGTATGGTAAGCGGTTGTAATTAAAACAGCCTTTACATTGGTATTTTTTTGGTAATGTTCAAGCAATGTCTCTGCCATAAAACTATCTCTAATGGAAAAAAATTTAGTCAATTTTAGATTATCGTTTAACATTTCCGAATAGGAAACATTTCTTATTGCTAAACACCGTTGACTGCGCCAGTATAAATATTTCTGAATAGTTTTCCATTGTTTTATTCTAAAGCTATCATTTTTCTCATAGTATTCTTTAATGGCCACTTCGATAAATTCTGATTGACTAACATAGTCATTTGTCGAATAGTTTACATCCAGGTACCAATTTCTAACATCTAAAAATTCATTCTTAATCTTAGTAATTTCTTCAGGAAATTTAATCAAAAGGGCCTGTATTGAGTTTAATTTAAAAACGTCAATCAGCATTTCCTTCATTAAAGTATCGCTTGTAGTTTCAATATCTATTCCCACTAAATTTACTTTACCATCAATAATTTTATTTGCTAAAAAATGCCAGAACCCATTTCTACTCCAATATCCTAATTCGCCTGAACCGAAGTAGTATTCTGCTTTGGCAATCCCCGCCGTACCCTCCTTCTTCAAAATCTTATTTATCTTATCAATATTCAACAAACTTGATTCGGTATAAATAGTATTAATTACTCCTGCATTAATCAACTCTTTTATCAACATACACTGCGCATCAGAAACAGTTCCATCCAAGTGACTGGACTCGGCCAAGCTGAGAATGTTATATTTTTTTAAAACATTCTTGAAAGGAGATATTATATTTGAATTATCGCTTGTCCAGTTCACATTTGGAATAGGCTGTATTTCTAGAGCCTTGAACAACTGCTTATTTTGGCCGGGACAAATCAAGTAAAATGCCATAAAATACAAGAACAGGAAAAGGACTTTTTTATCCGAATCACCAAGCATATTTTTCATTAACAATGAACATTTTAGTCAAATTTTAAGCTTTTCTTTTTAGAAAAGGAATTTTAAGTCCTAATATTTTAAATCTTAGTACGGTAGTTCTATATCTTTTAACAGTTCTTATCGTATAACGCATCCTATCCCGTATAATATTAATAGCGCTTGAAGATCCCGTCTGATTATTTAAATAACGGCCTGAGCCCGTTGACTGGATAGCAGTAATGGTGACAGTTTGGGCATTTTTTCTACCTCCATTTATAAGAATTCTGCCGCCGTTGAAAGGATCAAGACCACCATCCATACCATTTCCAGGAATTGCACCCCCGGTAACGGTTGTTTTGAAGGTTGCCCCCGGTGTATTATCGGTAGATGGGGATGGCAAAGTAACAGTAACCTGATCTGTATTTTGGTTGAAACTCCCCCCCATAAAACTTTGCCCTACAGGACCCTGAACTCCGGGACGTAAAGGCACTGTCGGTCCTACAACTGTTGGATTCATAGGAATATCTCCAACCTGCAAAGCATCAGTACTAGATGTATATTGGGTAATAACTTGTTTAGCAACTTCTAAGCTATTCCCCCAACCTGCAAGATTAATATTAATATTCTTCCATATTTCAGGAATCTCTGCGTAATTGCTAGCGGTCAATCCATGCATTGTATTAACCACTCCACTTCCACCAAAAAGGCCTTTATAAA
>JBBRGD010000379.1:0-2494 GCA_038241065.1 Flavobacteriales bacterium | reverse complement strand
TAACCCGGTTTGCCGATTTAGGTTTCCTGATCGGAATTTTGATCATTGGTTACTATGCCGGCACATTCGATTTTGAAACTTTAAACAATCCTGAAGGAAGCGTTATTTTAAATTGGGCTTCCACCTCATTTATGGGATTATCAGTTATCACCTGGGCACTGATCTTGATCTTTATTGGTGGTGCCGGTAAATCGGCCATGTTTCCGTTACACATTTGGTTACCGGACGCGATGGAAGGCCCAACCCCGGTTTCGGCTTTAATTCACGCGGCAACTATGGTAGTGGCCGGTGTATATCTTGTGGCCCGGTTATTCCCGATGTATTATTTTGTGGAAGATGGCTTTGTCTTAAATATTGTGGCTTATGTAGGTGCTTTTTCCTGCGTATTCGCCGCCATAATAGCCATCACTCAAAACGATATAAAGCGTGTGCTCGCTTTTTCAACCATGTCACAAATAGGTTATATGATGTTGGCTTTAGGGGTTTCAAGTTACGACGGACATGAAGGAGTTGGTTATATGGCTTCTATGTTCCATTTATTTACCCACGCCATGTTTAAAGCCTTATTATTCCTGGGCGCAGGTTCAGTTATACACTCCGTACACAGCAACTATCTGAAAGATATGGGTGGCTTGAGAAAGTATATGCCCATTACAAATATCACTTTTTTAATTGCCGCTTTGGCAATATCCGGAGTACCTCCATTCGCAGGATTTTGGAGTAAGGATGAAATTTTAGTCGCTGCCTTTGAACAGAATAAACTCATCTATTTTGTTGGGTTATTTGTGGCAGGTCTTACCGCATTTTATATATTCAGGATCTACTTTGGAATATTTTGGGGCAAAGATAAAAAGTATGAGCACGCACCAAAAGAATCTCCATTATCCATGACTATTCCCCTTATAGTTTTAGCAATAATGAGTATTGTAGGAGGATTTATTCCTTTTAGTGAATTCATAACTGCAGACAAATCTGGATTTGAGGCACATTTAAATTATCCTTTAGCGGCCATTGCCGTATCAGTTGGATTAATAGGGATTATTCTTGCCTGGATCTTCTATAAGAAAGAAAATGATTTGGCCTTGAGATTTTCAAATGCCTTCGGAATGTTTTACAAATGGACTTTTCATAAATTTTATTTCGATGAAGTCTACATGTTCGTCACTAAAAAAATAATATTTAAACGTATATCGGCTCCAATTGCCTTTTTCGATAAAAAATATGTCGATGGAACTATGGAAGGTATTGGAAACAAAACCGTACTGATCTCTGAAAAAATAAAAGGTATGCAATCCGGAAGATTTCAGGATTATGCATTCTTCTTTATCGGAGGAACTGTTGTAATTGCATTGGTGTTTATTTATATGTGGAACTAAAAAAACAAATCCCAAATAACAATGCTAATTATTGCATCAAAATTAGTTTGGGAAATGAGAATTAGGTTTTGGTCACCCAACTTCAAAAGGAATTTGAGTTTGTGATTTGAGTTTGTGATTTGGCTTTTGGAATTTTTATTTAGAATAAATTATTATGGATATTTTATCACTTTTTGTCATCGTCCCTGTACTGACCATATTAGCCCTTTTTGCTACAAAAGGATTAAAACAGGCACGCCTGGTTACAATGCTTGGGAGCATGATTCAGTTTTCAATGGCTGTAAACCTGATCTTCGCTTATTTTAGGGAAAGGGCAATTAATACAGATATTATGGTTTTTACCAGGGATCTGGTCTGGTTTAAATCCTTCAATATACATTATGCAATTGGAGTTGATGGTATTTCCGTTGCTTTTTTGACCCTGACCTCAATAGTTGTAATGGCAGGTGTGTTTATCTCCTGGAAAATGAAGGATTTGCCTAAAGAATTTTTTGTTACACTCCTGGTTTTATCAACAGGAGTTTATGGATTCTTTATTTCCATTGATCTTTTCACGATGTTCCTTTTTTATGAAGTTGCTGTAATTCCAATGTATTTATTAATTGGAATTTGGGGATCGGGTCCAAAAGAATATTCTGCAATGAAACTGACATTGATGTTAATGGGAGCTTCCGCAGTTTTATTGGTTGGAATTTTAGGAATTTACCTTAATTCTAATGCCGATGGAGGAGCCTTAACTTTCAATATCTTGGAAATTGCCAAGGTGAATATTCCATTTGAAGCTCAAAAAATATTTTTCCCTCTCACTTTCTTAGGTTTCGCTGTTCTTGGAGCCTTATTTCCATTCCATACCTGGTCTCCAGATGGTCATGCTTCGGCGCCAACGGCGGTATCAATGCTACATGCGGGAGTTTTAATGAAATTAGGAGGATACGGTATATTTAGAGTTGCAATGTTCTTGTTGCCTCTAGGTGCCATAGAATGGTCCTGGGTGTTTATAATTTTATCTGCAACCGGAGTAATTTACGGTGCTTTCTCTGCTTTAAGACAAACCGATCTAAAATACATCAATGCGTATGCATCGGTAAGTCACCTGGGAATGGTAATGTTCGCCTTAT
>JBBRGD010000378.1:0-2496 GCA_038241065.1 Flavobacteriales bacterium | reverse complement strand
GTTACAGTTGTTTCACGTCAATCCCCCAGTCGGGCAACTGGATCATGAATCCGGAATTGAGCACAGCTCATTTAGACATAGAAGACCGTGACCTGGAATATGAAAAAAACGTTCAGTTAAAACCTCATATCGTATATCTGGCAAATTCCAGCAATGTGAAGGTGGGAGTTACCAGAAAAACCCAAATTCCTACCCGGTGGATCGATCAGGGGGCGCATGAGGCTATAGAAATTGTAGAAGTTCCCAACAGATATCTGGCAGGGATTACCGAAATGGCGCTAAAACAACACGTATCTGATAAAACCAATTGGAGAAAAATGCTCACCAACGATATCATTGATCTAAACCTGGAGGAAGAACGCGAAAAATTAAAGAAATATATTCCTGAAGCCGCCAAAGAATATTATCTGGCAAACAATAAAGAAACCGAGATCATTTTCCCGGTTTTGGAATACCCAAAAAAAGTAAAAACCATCAAACTCACCAAAGCCCCTTATTTTGAAGGGGTGCTCAAGGGAATTAAAGGTCAATATTTGTTGTTTCAGGACGGTACCGTATTTAATGTCCGGAATCACGAAGGTTTTGTAGTGGAGATAACTGTAAAATAAAGAATCCAAAAAAGCCTCACAGGTATTGAAACCGGTGAGGTTTTTCAATGAATCTTCATTGTACTAATTTTTTTTGATTGTGTCCTGGGCTTTCTTCCTGCCGCCTAATAATCCGCCCAAAATATCACGTGCCACATCTTCAACCTTTTTTTCCTGTTGTGTTCTCACCGAATCTTTTTGAGCCTGAGGAATTACAGCCACGCTGTCTGCTTTTTTTGGAGGAAGTTTTCCCCCTTTTAAAATATCTGAGATTGCGTCAAGACCTTTTTGGGTGTAAGCCTCTTTTTGTTGCTCAATTATTTTTTGAGTGAGGGTATTGATGGCTTGTTGTGTATTTAAACTGATTTGCGGATTCTGAAAACTCCCCGATAAACCTATAGGCAAAGCAACGGTCATGTCTTGAATATCAGTTGCACTCAATTTGGAAAGTGTTCCTCCAATTTCACTTCCCAGCATTTTTGCGGGAACATCCAGGGTGAGGTTGTAATTCATCCTATTGTCAAAACTGTGGCTTCCCGCGACATTGATGTTAATACCTTTTATTTTAAAGTCAAAAGGAGTTATTTCCGCCATTCCGTCTTTAAAGGTGACCCTGCCCTTTAAATTATCAAGATTGAGATCCTTAAAATCTAAAAAATTCAGTTGTTCATCAAGTTTTGAAAGTAAGGCAAGTTTCTCCGGATTTACCTTGGCCGTTAAAATTTCGGCAAGGGCATTCCCCATAAGGCTTGTGAGTTGAGGGGTCAGATCCTCGTTTAAATTTCCAGATAAATTCATTTGTGTCTGGAGTTTTCCCTGAAGGGCAACAGCAATTGGTGCCAAAGCCTGTAAAAGTTCTAATCCCTCAAAGGATTTTGCAATATCAAGTGCATTTAAATTCAGGTCCATATTAAAGGTGGGTACCGAATTTTTTGTGGAAACATTTCCGTTTATAGCAATTGTGCCATCAAAAATGTTGGAAGTCACATTTTGAAAAGTCGCGGTTTCATCGTCTATGAGCAGCTTTCCTTTTACATTATTTAAAACCAGGTTGTCATAATGCACCCAGTTTATTGCAAAAGTCATTTCGGTATCTAGGAATGAAGGGATCTTAACAGGTTCTTTTCCCGTTGGTACATCGATCTTTTTTTCTGTAGTCTTTTCTGTTATTTCTGAAGTTTCTGCGATCCTAAAATCATTTACAGAAAAAGTGTTGGAGTTCACCACAAAGTTCCCTTTCAATTTTTGATCAGTGAACAAAAAACCCATAAAATTCTGAATATTTCCAGAAGCCCTTATATCCGTTTTTCCGGTAGTTAAATTGAGTTCCGGGACACGAACGTTACCCTGATTAAAATTAAAACTGGCGCTTGAGATCTTTACTTCATTGGGGATTTCCGGGGATTTATAACTAAGATCCCGAATGCTTGCATTTCCACTGCTTTTCACATTCTGATATTGCTCTTTTTCAATTGAATTCATATCAAAAGAAGTTTTAATATCGGCGGTTAAAATTCCGTTGAGGTCTTGTTTCAGTTCCAGTGGATAGGCCTGTTTGATATTTGCAAGATTTACAGTGCCCTTAAGCGCCATATCCACCAATTGATTCCCTGTTAGATTTTTAATAGTTCCGTTTCCGGAAAATACATCCTGGTCTATCCTGAAACTCATTTTATCAATATTGAGAAAAGTGTCATCCACAAGGCCGGTCTCGTTTACGATTGCGGCATTTATATTGATGTCCTGCACACTTTTTGGCAAATCAGGATATTTAAAAGAAGCATTGTCGGAACTAATTTTAATGTTCATTTTAGGAATATAGGTTTCGTCAACAATTCCTTTAATTGTTCCGTTTACTACAAAATCGCCGCTGGTTTCCACATTTTCTATGTTTTTGGCATAAGTTTCA
>JBBRGD010000377.1:0-2506 GCA_038241065.1 Flavobacteriales bacterium | reverse complement strand
TTTTTATTAGAAAGCAAACATAGGAGCTATCGGGACTAATCGGGAGTCGTCGCCCCGCCCGTACCAGATGGGACATTTGGGCGGGCCCGCCCGTACCTGACGGTACGTTCGGGCGGGCTTGTTTTTGAAAGACCCTTACAGGAATGTAAGGGTCTTTTTTTGTTTAAAATCGAAACCCCTTGGTCACCTATGTGATCAAGGGGTTTTTTGTTTTACAGGGTTTTTAAACTAAAATATTACGGATTGATGTTTTTACCAGACTAAAATTGTAGGCAGCACAGATTGCAAATCCGCGCTATCGGTGCTTTAGCTTTTTCACGCTTTTAAATAACTGTTATGCTCTATGAAAAAACCTTTCAATAATAATATCTTATCATGAAGAAACTTGAAAACTCCGGACCAGTCTTTTTTATTATGTATACTTACATCGTCAAGTTGAAGATAAATTATTGAAATAGTTTTTCCTTCAGGTATTCATAATTTTCATTAAATTCAGCTTCCGGAAAGTAGTCAATTTTAAGCGCAATTAGTTTTTCAAAATAATAAGAGTGTATGATCTCATCCTGAGATACAATATCCAGTGAAACCTAAGCAAATTTTGTAGTGAAGGTGAATTTTAACTCTAAATCCTTAATCTTGGTATTGTATAAAATCCATTTATGGAGATATTCCTTTCCAAAGCTGGTCCAGAATTCTTGAATTAGTTTTTTGGATTCTTCTTTACTGAACATTCTTATAATAAATATGCCAATAAAATCGCAAAGACGATGACCCCCAATTTGGAAGCGTTGAACTTGTGATTTTTTGAGGATTCAAATAAAATGGTCGTGGAAACATGTAAGAAAATTCCAATTACCATCGCATTTATATACAAACTGTACATGGCAAGTGGCTCAAAATGGGATTGAGTATAGCTACCCAATGGAGTCATAAGTGCAAATATAATTAAAAACAAAAATACTTTTGCCCGACTTATCCGGGAAAGTATCAAAAATGCCGATAAAATAGCGGCTACCGGAATTTTATGAATTACAACGCCATGCAAAAGGTGGTCGGAATTATTTAATGGAAAACCTTCCAAAAATGAATGGATACATAAACTGATAAGTAAAACCGTTGGGAATTTAGAGGTACGCGAATCAAAATGAAAATGCCCATGTTCCACACCTTTGGATAGGAATTCCAGCAAAATTTGCACTAATAACCCCAACATTATAAAAATACCAATATTGTTTTCACCGGATTGATACACCTCTGGCAGCAAATTAAAAACGGTAACCGATAGAAGATATGCACCACTAAAGGAAAGTAAGAGCTTAAAGGCGATAGAGGTTGATGGTTTTATAAACAATGCGACGAGGTAACCTAATAATACGGAAAGCAGCGGTAGTATATAAATCATTTTATAAATTTCAGGAATGTTCAATATTAAAATTAGTTTAAGAAAATTTCAAGCAGCAAGCTTCAAACATTCCATTCTGCAAGGCTTGGAATTATATTATAGACAAAAATAACGTATTTTTGCGGTTAAAGAAATAATGGGAATGGGAAATAATTTTGAAATGGTGGCAAAAACCCTTTTTGGTTTTGAGCCTATTTTGGCAAAGGAACTGCGTGATCTGGGTGCTATGGATATAAAAGAAGGTATTCGTAACGTTCGGTTTTCCGGCGATATAGGTTTTATGTACAAGGCGAATTTATGTTTGCGCACAGCCATCAAGATCTTAAAGCCTTTTAAAACCTTCAAGGTTACTTCTGAAGATGATTTATACAGGGAGGTTAAAGATATTGCCTGGGAAGATTTTATGGAGTATAACGATACCCTGGCCATTGATGCGACTATTCATTCTGAAAAATTTACCCATAGTAAATATATAGCTCAAAAAACAAAGGATGCCATTGTGGACAGATTTCGGGAAAAATTTGGGCAAAGGCCAGATGTAGATCTGGATTTTCCAACTTTAAGGGTAAATGTGCATATAGAAAAGGAAATTTGCAATATTTCCCTGGACAGTTCCGGACAATCTTTGCATAAAAGAGGATATAAAACTGCCACTAATATTGCACCTATAAACGAGGTTTTGGCAGCCGGATTGCTGTTGCTTTCGGGTTGGGACGGACAGTGTGAATTTATGGATCCTATGTGCGGAAGTGGAACCATTTTAATTGAAGCAGCGATGATAGCCTGCAATATTCCCCCAAATTTAAACCGCAAGGAATTTGCTTTTGAAAAATGGAAGGACTGGGATGTGGATCTGTTTGAAAAAGTGGAAGAATCAGTTTTAAAAAGAGTACGGGATTTCCATTTTACAATTACGGGTTACGATACTGCTCCTTCAGCGGTAAATAAAGCGATAGACAATGTTGAAAATGCCAATCTTTCAGAATTCATAAAAGTTAAACAACAAGATTTTTTCGAAAGCGAAAAACAAACGGAGAGACATTTGCATATGGTGTTTAATCCTCCCTACGGCGAACGCCTTGATATAGATATGCCCGTGTTTTA
>JBBRGD010000376.1:0-2519 GCA_038241065.1 Flavobacteriales bacterium | reverse complement strand
AATATGCTTTTTATCTCCGGGCAAATCGCCATAAATCCCAAAACCAGTGAGTTGGAAACCAAAAATTTGGAAGAGGAAACAAAGTTGGTAATGGAAAACCTGAAAGCAATTTTAACAGAAGCAGGAATGACTTTTGAAAATATGGTAAAAACCTCAATTTTCATCAGTGATATGAATAATTTTGCAAAGATAAACCAGGTTTACGGCAATTATTTCGACGCCGATACCGCGCCTGCTAGAGAAACGGTAGAAGTTTCTAATTTGCCTAAGTTCGTCAATGTTGAAATTAGTGCTATCGCAGTTAAATAGGCTTAATAAGTAAAGTTGCGGTTGAAGGATTTGTAGCCATTGCGATATGATGAACGTCACATAATCGCATCAGAATAAATACATCGGGTTTGTGTGGATGTTAATCGAGTGGGATCGCGAAAGATAATTACCATATCTAACTTTCCCTTGGCTACACGAGATGAAATATGGGCATCGTTGCATTGCCCCTGAAAGCAATTTTTCTCCTTGAAAACCCGCTGTTTCTGTTTTTGCACCTGTTATTCCTTTAGCTACCAGTTTAATTTCTTTGAAATGCAGAATCTCCTGATTTTCATTTAAAAACTGAACCATTTCGGCTTTTTTCCATTGTGGTTGATAATAGCTATTGTCATTTTCCTAAGTTGATAAAATATCTGAGATCCTTAATAACTCCTTGTTGATGTTGTGTTTGCTTTGTAAAGCTTCATCCAGACTGCAGGCTTGCACCTTATTATTTATAGAGCCAACCATTAAATCCTGTTGACCATCCAAAAGTAATTCCACCGCCTTCACACATAACCTGCTGGCTAATACCCTGTCAAAACAGGAAGGACTTCCCCCACGCTGAATATGACCTAATACTGTAACCTTGGCATCGTAATCCGGTAAGTTTTTTGTCACATATTCAGCCAGTTCAAATACGTTTTTACCGATTTTATCTCCTTCAGAAACCACTACGATACTGGATGTTTTTCCGGAACGACGACTTCTTTCCAAAGAATCCAATAAGCGTTCCAGTCCCAAATCTTCCTCTGGGATCAAAATTTCTTCAGCACCGGCGCCAACTCCGCTGTTTAAGGCAATAAATCCTGCATCCCTTCCCATTACCTCCACAAAGAACAATCGGTTATGGGAACTTGCCGTATCCCTTATTTTATCGATTGCTTCTACAACGGTATTCAAGGCTGTATCATATCCAATTGTAGCATTGGTACCGCAAATATCATTATCAATAGTTCCCGGGACGCCAATAACAGGAATTTGATGTTCCTGACTAAATATTTTACCGCCTCTAAAGGTTCCATCGCCTCCAATGAGGACCATCGCATCAACTTTAGCCCTTTTGAGGTTCTCGGCTGCCTTTATCCTGCCTTCAACGGTAAAAAAATCTTTAGACCGGGCAGATTTTAAGATTGTTCCACCTCTTGAGATAATATTTCGAACGCTCCGGGCATCCAGGTCAATATAATCGCCTTCTATCATTCCCTGAAATCCCCTATAAAATCCTACACATTGGGTATTATAATATGCACAGGTTCTTGCTACAGCACGAATTGCAGCATTCATGCCGGGAGAATCTCCTCCAGAGGTCATCACTCCAATTCGATAAATTTTTTTCGTCATTTTTTTCTATTAAAACTTAAATTTACAAAGTTTATTCAATACCGTTGTTGCCCAAAATTTCATTAACCGAAATTTAATTTACAGTAAGTTAAGCCTATTGCTTGGGAAAGACAATATAATCCGGAGCCAGGGATTTAGCCGATTCTTCCTGCTCAATTTCTTCTTCAGATTTTACGAGCTTCTTATTCAGGATTTTTCGAATAAGTTCATTAAAAGTATCAAAATCTACAGAATATGAAAGCCCAACCCCTTGGGTAAATCCTATTTCTTCTCCTATATACTGAATGTTGTTTTCCCTGTTAAAAATTTTCGCCCTAAGGGAGCCATCTTCATTCAAAAGGAATTCAATTTCAAAATTGCCCACAATAACTGATTCTGTCATTCCTCCAACGGGAACCCCAACCTGACCATTAATGAGCACACGTTTGCTTATTTGAGTTGAAAGCGTTAGCCCAAACCTGTCCACCGTTGATTGGTCCGGGGTACGGTCCCCCTGAACATAGTTTACGCCAACCTGGAATTTTCCATCTTCGTCTGCAAAAATATCATTTACCAAACTGGAAGCCCGTTCAACCAAAGTCCCGGTAATTGCATTTTGACCAATAGCAAATTCACTGTAGAACATTCCTTGTGTAACTAGAAATAATGCCTGTAATTCCCTGCTTGCCCTGTCGTTCATCCTGTATTCCAGTTCAGATCGAACAACAGAACTCACATTTGGAAATTCTACCTCAAAGGTTATTTCCGGTTGGGCGATCTGACCTTGTAAAAGAATAATTACATCTACCGGTATTTTTCGATTTATGGAAGGGTTTTCCAGCAAAATAGCGGGATTGGCGTTAACCTCGTAAACCGCGCTTACATCC
>JBBRGD010000375.1:0-2542 GCA_038241065.1 Flavobacteriales bacterium | reverse complement strand
CTGTTCATGGATGGTATGAAAGAAGTTTAGGTTAAAAACATCACTGTTGTTTTTCCCTCCCTGTAATTCAGACCTGATAAATAAAGTATCGCGCAAGGTAACATTGATAAGACTGAATTCAGAAAAATTATAATAATCAGTGGCAACACTATCAGCTTCAACAAAGGTGTTATAAATGGGGTTTGTATTATCTACCTGGATATTAATATCTTTCAGCATATTACCGAAGGCTTCAATTTTAGGCGATTTGAAGGTTAATTTGAATTCCGATTCATCCGATTCTACCCTTCCCCGAATATAAGTATTGGGAGCCAGCGTGACTTCCGGGAAAAACACTTCGACAATCTTATTGTAAATGTCAAAGTTAAATTCCATATACTGATCATTGGTAATGATATTCGCCCTGTAATTGGTATAAATACTACCTATCGAATTTTGTATCAGGGCCACAACTTCCTTAACCTTAAAAAGACCCGAAACTTCTCCGTTAATAACATCGGGGGAATTCACGGCTATAGTTCGCACTTTTTCTTCATTAAAACTTGAAGTCACGCTTAGATCATCAAAATAATACAGATCATTCTGATTTTGGTACGAGGTATTCAAGAGCAAGATATGTCCATAGACATTATCTAAATTATTCCCTCGCATGTTCATCATAACATCTCCCTTGAATATGGAGATAGAATCCTTGGAAACAAAATTCAGGATATTTAAATCGGCGTAGTCCACAGAGGCTTCAAAATCGTAATTATTCTCAATTTTTGAAATATCCACAAGCCCGTTGAATTCCAACTTTAAATTTGGATCATTTGAGACCAGGTTGCCGTTAAAAACTGAATTTCGCAGGGTTCCCAGTATTAAAATATCAGAATAGTTATAATTGTTAAAATTGATTTTTGAAATTCTTCCCCGTACTTGGGTATTCAAGCTTTCGGCAGTAAAACCTTTTCCATCCACATTGAGGTTAAAACTCGTTTTTCCAAGATCTGTATTATCCAATAATTTTCCAATATTGAAATCATTAAAAACAAGATTTCCTTTATAGGCGGTAATTGCAGAATTGTCGGTATTTCTTAAAATAATATCTGCTTTAGCACTTCCCAATTGAGTAGCAATAAACACATTGGCATCAAGGGAATTTGATGTAAGTACGGTAGTTCCCTGAAGCTGCATATTGCCGAATTCCCGAAGGGTTAACGGTAATTTGTCGCGTAAAATAGTAGGAAGTAAGTGGATGAGATCGTAATAATTTGACGCTAATTTCTTAAAATCCCCAGTGAGTTTAAAATTTTTCATCCCCTCTGAAAAAGCTCCTTCTACGTTCACCGTTCCATTGATTATGCTTCGGTCCATTCCGTTTACCTGCAGATCTTCAAGTTTAAAATCGTTCAAAGTTCCGGTTAAATTGGTAGAGATGTTTAATTTTTCATTATCTCCGAAGGCATTGTAGAAAAGTTTCAGATCATTGGTGGAGAATCGTGAATTTTTAAAAGAGGCTTCTATTTTTACCTTATTTATAAAATCGGAAAAATCGGCGATGGTATAATTGAGATCAATATCTGCAGCTACTTTTGAGTAAGACGTTTCCAATTCCAGGTCCTTAATATTCATATTGGTAGGACTGTAGAAAAACTGGGTGTTAAAATCTTTTATTTTGATGCCTCTGCCTTCTTCCGCTTGCATGGAATTGATTTCAACTGTAAAACTATCTTCTATCACCTTCAATTTTTCAGCCTGAAGATTCAGCTTATTCAATACAATAATTTCAGATGATTCAAGGTTTTCATCTAAATAGCTGTAATAACCGTTTGAAATAAATATATCCCTAACTGCAAGAAAAAACGGCTTTGGTTCTCCGGTGGGTTCGGTTTTAAGTTTTTCTAATAAAATACTTAAATTATCAGAATCTTCTCCGGCATATCGCTTCATTTTGAAGGTAAAACCTTCAGCAGATGTGCTTCCCATAGATGGGTTGTTGGCAATAAGATTGGTCAAACTTAAAATGGAAGTTCGCAGTTCATCAATATGCAATAAGGTATCCTGATGGTGATCTTTCACCATGACTTCATTCAATTTTATCCGTCCAAAATAGGAAAAACTCACTTTCCCCACAGAGATATCGACATCTGAGCGCTCTTGAATGGAATTTGTCAACCTATTTGCAACCGAGGTTTGGATGGCAGGGATGGAAAACAAAATCAATAAAAGCACCAAAAACAATAACAGCGCAACAACTGTTTTAAATAGTATTTTTAAGAATTTTTTGATATGCTTTTAAATTATAACTTTGTAAATAATATTAACAATTAATATGCCTAAGCTTATTTAATGACTTCCAAAAACATTTATATTTTAGCAATAGAATCTTCCTGTGATGACACTGCTGCCGCGGTTTTGCATAACGACAAATTATTGTCGAATGTTGTTGCTACACAGGACATCCATCAAAAATATGGTGGTGTTGTTCCTGAACTAGCTTCCAGGGCACATCAGCAAAATATTGTTCCGGTAATTCACCAGGCTATTGCACAAGCAAATA
>JBBRGD010000374.1:0-2547 GCA_038241065.1 Flavobacteriales bacterium | reverse complement strand
CTTAAAAAAGCTGATCCCTTTAAAATAGGAAGTATTCAAATCTATAGGATTATCGCTAAAATCCCCTGAAAAGTAGTAAAAGTTATAATCCTCTCCCTTATTCATAGTTACCGCCGGAAATTCTAAAGGAATCCCATACTTCTTTAATTCGGCCAATCCTTTCTGGTTAGCGCTAATTTTAAAACTCGCGATTGTTTGGTTAATTGTTGGTTGCGGCACTATAATATCAAACCAGAAAGGGTATTTTATCTTCTCCGGTACACCCAAATTTTCCATTGCATTAGGAGTGCTCAGAATAAGTGGCATGGGATTGGTTAGGTGCGTATTATCTTCCAGGATTACTACCTGTTCATTGTCATTTATAAAAGCAATTCCCGATCTTTTGAAGGGCCACTGGCCCTGATGCAATTTTTTGTAATTGTCAATCAGCCATAATGGAATATCTTTATTTACCTCAATATCCAGATTATCAAAATACCTCCCTGTCCACCCGGTCCATTTTATCGCAAACAATTCTTCGAAACGAGTCCGGTTTTCAAACTTAGTTGGTGACCCAATGGTATTAAATTCAGCAATTATCAGTTTGTTTTTTGCCTTCATCAGGCGTAAAAATACCACGTCTTTATCGCTCAATCCACCATATAAAATTCCCCAATGTCCATTTTCACCATGAAACCATTCATTGATGTAAATACCATAAGTATCCGTAAAATACACCAGATCGGCATCTTTACTTAATTGAATTAACTCATTGGAAGAAAACCTTTCTAACCCCTTCAACTCAAACTTTTCATCATTTAAGGGAAAAAAACCATAGTAATCATGAGCCTTCTCATAGGCCTTTTTGGATGTTTTGGTATAACGCTGGTGATTCAGTATCCAATTAAAAGAAATGTGTTGTTTTACCTCCCTTGTTAAAACAGTTTTGTCTATTATGGCTGCTACCAATTTTGTGTTCGGCGTAAATACCCAACCCAGCCACATCCATAATGGGATAAGCAATATAAAAACCGGGACGCCAATAAATAAATATTTACGCATAGTTAAAAACGTCTGTTATAACCAATACCTACAGAAAATTGATTTCCCCGGGTTCCTTGCTGATATTCCTGATTTTCTAAGGAGGCTTTAATCGATATAATATTTAAAGCATTGATGGATTTATTATAACCTAAAGAAATGTTGCTTGTTTTAAGCTTATAAGTATCGCTATTATTAAAAAGGATATTATTCGCCGGGTCATCCGGAGATAGCCCTGTGCCTATTGTAAAACTGAGATAATCCTCGGCTCCGGCCAGATAATAGCGAATTTTTAATGATACCGATTGGGAAACTGAGTTGTTGGAAGGTGTTAAATAAGTCCTGAGATTAAACCAGTAATTTTTGTAATACTTCCCAATGGAAGCAGTGTAAATCCAGGTTTGATCATTAAAAACTAACAACCTAAACCCTGCTTCCGCTTCAAAAGCCATTGGAAGGTTGGCGTATAAAGAAAAACCGGCCCTGTATTTCGGGAAGATCCCATCGTTTTTAGCTATTCCGCCGTTTACATAGGCATAAAATACTTTTGAAATTCTAGGGTAGACATCAATCTCAAACTGTGTCCCATCAGAGTTAAATCTATTGGCATAATTAAGGCGGGCGGTAACAGAGCCAAATTTGGTTTGTCTTCCGTAATCTATACTTGCCAAATGCCAGGGATCGTCAAAACGCTTATCAAAATAAACAAAATCATAACTTACTCCAATTTTATTTTTGGAAGAAACATCCTGGATCCTTGAACTCAGGGCCCTTGCATCAGTATTTTTGGGGTTTATTTTCAGCAGATTGTTCAAAGTTTCATTTCCCTCAGAATATCTCCGTAAATCAATTAAAATTTTAGATTTGAGCACCAAAAGGTCTTGAGATTGCGGGTTGTATTGAATACCATCTTCTACGATACCAAGAGCTTTTTCAGAATTATCATTCCAATATTCCAGACTTCCATAAGCCATAACTGCATCTTCATAGCCCGGATTTTTTTCCAATACCTGCTTAAACTCTTTTCTCGCATTTTCTACCTCGTCTGTCCAGGTATATAATCTTCCCAGAAATATCCTGATATCGGCATAATCCGGGCTTAATTCTAGTGCTTGTTTAGTTAAGGCAAACGCCTTCGGATAATTTTTATCATCGAAAGCTGCTTTCCTGGCATTGATGAATAATTCGTCAGATGTTAGAGTTTCCTGTGAAAAAAGCGAGTTAATGGGAGAAAAAATCAGCAGGATAAAATATAGACCACAAAAGATCTTCAAGCTTGGTTTTTTTGCGTGGGGGAGTATTCTAGTCACAAAGTAGGTTTTAGTTTTCTGCCTTAAAGACCATACTACTGGCATTGAAAAACAGAGGAACAATTTTATTTTCAAAAGTTATTGAGATTGGGCTTCAATGCCTTTTTCCATTAAGCTGGAAAGATATATAATTTAAAAACTATTGCAGTTAATAATGTATGGAAAAAGCCCATGAATGTATAAATAGTTGTTTTGTGCTAGTCTTTTAATTACCGCA
>JBBRGD010000373.1:0-2566 GCA_038241065.1 Flavobacteriales bacterium | reverse complement strand
AATTTTCACATTCTTCACTCTTTGGAGGTCATCATCAAATTGATATATTTTCCATGCACCATTGTTGTATTCGAGTGAAGTTAAATTTTCTATCCAATCACCGGAATTTAGGTACGTGACCTCTCCTTCCACGTTTTTAATTTTTTTTATCCCGGGCTGATGTATATGTCCGCATACAACATAATCATAGGAATTTGATATAGCAATATCAGCTGCAATTTGCTCAAAATCATTAATAAATTTTACGGCACTTTTTACACTGTTCTTTATCTTTTTTGAAAAGGACATTTTCCCCCTTCCCATTCCTTCGGAGATATGATTAAACAATCTGTTGATAAGAATTAAAGTATCATAACCTTTTGCACCCAATTTGGCCAGCCATTTAGAGTTCTGCATTATAACATCAAAAACATCCCCGTGAAAAACCCATGCTTTTTTTCCGTCCAGATTTAACACCACCTTGTTCACAATTTGAAGTGATCCCATTTTAAATCCTACAAATTTTCTCAACATTTCATCGTGGTTCCCCGTGATGTAATATACCTCCACCTGGTTAGCAAGTAAGCCCGTAATATGTTTGATTACCTGCATATGTGATTCCGGCCAATAGCTTTTATTGAATTGCCAGATATCAATGATATCACCATTTAGGATCAAAGTTTTAGGTTTTATACTTTTAAGATAGCTTAAAAGTTCCCCGGCATGACATCCATAGGTGCCTAAATGGGTATCAGAAATAACCACAACTTCAACTTCACGTTTTTTCATGTTTTTCAGAAATAAATTTTTTAAGTGTGTTAATCAGGCTGGTCCCGCAGAATTTATTTGGCGAGAATAAAGATGATATTTTGTAAAGAAAAATTTTTGTGAGTATGAGATCTTGAATATAACTTTCGCTGTTTCTGAAAAATCGTCCGGCAAAAGTCAAAAGGTGAGGAAAAAAATAATGAACAAGAATTGATGGGTCTTTTTGGAATGGGTTTTCGGGATTATCCAATACCTGATTTGCCAATATCGCTGTTTTTAATTAAGTGCAAGGTATAAACCGCATATTAATCCAAAGTCAAGGAATCATTAAGTTTTGGTAGCTTATTCTTTTTTAGATGTTTATAACAAGCTGTCAGGAAATACTTAAGTAGTAACCTTTTTTCTCCGCCCCTTATTTTTGTCAGGTTTATCCAATCAATTTCAATTAAAAAAGGGTGTAAGTAATTTGACACCCTTTTATTATTCTGGCTAATTCAGTACAATTTCACATATAATAAAACGGCTTCTGCAATTTTATTCAGATTCTCTCTTTGTTATCATAGTACAGCACAAAAATACTTTAAACAGAGACCTTCAGTATTAACTTATGATGAAGACTATAATAAGAAAACCTTACTTAGTCTTTGAAAATTATATTGAATATTTAGAAGGTTCGAATGACAAACTTGGTATTTGGTCACAAAAACATTTGCTCGTAATTCCATCGCCACGGTGATTTCAGGACCACCTTAAATTATCATGCTAATTTTATCAATAAGGAAGCTGATTACTTTAGCCCCCAATAAGATCGGAGTGATATTTAAAATTTTATAAAAGATGGCATTTCAAAAATTTGATGAACTGATTATTTCCTGATAGTTCTACTACATTGTATTTTAAGGAAATGTAACTTCCAGTTGCACATTCGCTTCCGGTAAAATTATAATTAGAACTCCACAACCCCTCAGCACATTCCCCTTTATCCCGATACTTCCCAAAGGAGACGTTCCCTATTGTGGGGAAAGCGCTTCGTCGAAAAGGTCTTGGACACAGGAAAAAAAGTGATCCCCTTCGTTGCGCTAATCCGCAGAAAAAGCGGAATCGCTCCACTCCGGGAACAACTTTTTTACCTGAGTCCGCAAGATCTGTATTTCTTTCAGGTTTTGTATTTGACGCAGCCGGTTGAATCTTCACCCTATTCGTTGATTCACCTTCCAGACCCATTTCGCAGTACCCCATTTTTTGAGAAAGCAAAGTTCCGGAATTTAGAAATTAGCCGGCCTTATAGCTGATTCATTGAAAAATTCAGGATCCTTGGGCGGCCTATCCTAATTCTAAATTCCCGGTTAATGGCATATCAAAAAATGGTAACAGCGATGGCCCTATAAGAAGTAAATCAAACCGACAAGGCTTCGTTCAGTTTAACCATTTTTTTTCTTCTTTCAACCTGAAAATCAAAAATGGAAAACGCTCCGGATATAAAAAGTAAATCATTTAAAAATAGCGCTTAATGACCTGGGTAGGTAGTACAAAATCGAATATGGTGTTTTCAATTTATTTGAGGGAAGGTTTAATGCAGTTTTTTGAATATGAAATCCAAAATATGACTTCTCAGGTTTTACACATTTGGATCAATTGTATGTTTTGGATCCAAATGATGCCTTTTGTAACCGGATTGTATGAATTATTCATTTTAATTGAATGGGGAAAAATCGTAATTTAAAAGTGCTGAATTTCAGCATTGTATAGTGGTCCCATTGATTTGACTTTCGTTGATAACTATATCTATCATTAAATTATAGAGGAATTTTTTTGATTC
>JBBRGD010000372.1:0-2587 GCA_038241065.1 Flavobacteriales bacterium | reverse complement strand
CATACGATCTAAAAGCAGATAAAATTGAAGTTTCTATAACAGGATCCGGCGATGTTGAAGTATCTGTTGAAAACGAATTTGATGCAAAAATCTCAGGTTCGGGAGACATAAATTACCGTGGAAATCCGGATAAGCAAAACTTTAAAACTTCGGGTTCAGGTACTGTTTCCAAAAATTAGAAAAAATATTTTATTTCATAAAAGGTATAAAAAAGAGGTGGAAGTGAAATCTCCCCTTACTTTTATACCTTTTCTTTTGGCACCCGCATCAATAAAATTACCCCTCCTATAAAGAATATCACCAAATATAAAATGGCATTTCTAACACTTCCGGTAAGTTGAGCTACTATTCCATAAATAAGCATCCCTATAACAATTCCAATTTTCTCAGAAACATCATAAAAACTGAAATAACTAGCCGTGTCCAGGGTGTTTTCAGGTAACATTTTGGAATAAGTAGAACGTGACAATGCTTGGGTTCCCCCCATTATTAATCCCACGCAGGCAGCGGCTACATAAAATTCTTGTGGTGAGACTATAAAATAAGCGAATACGCAAATGGCTATCCAAAATAGGTTAAGGATGATAAGGGTTTTTATGTTTCCTATTTTTAAAGCAATCCTTGCAGTAACTGTTGCTCCTACCACCGCTACCAATTGAATGAGCAAAATACTCACTATTAATCCTGTTGTTGGATCCTGCTCTCCCCATTCCAGTTCTTCCAGCCCGAAATAGGTGGCAATTAATATAATGGTTTGCACTGCCATACTATAGGTAAAAAAAGCAACAAGATAGCGTTTGAGTGCAAGTTGCTTCTGTAAAAATTTCCAGATTAGTTTAAGCTCCTTATACCCGTTAAACAAAACATCTCTGCTCATCTTTTGTTTTTTGTTTCCTACAGGCAAATAATAATATGTATACTGACTAAATCCTATCCACCAGATTCCTGTAAACACAAAAGAAAGCCGGGTTGGCAATCCTTCATCTTCAAATCCAAACCAGTCATATTTCAAGATCATTATCAAACATATGATCAATAAAATTACACTGCCAATATATCCTAAAGAAAACCCCTTGGCGCTAATTTTATCCTGCTGATCGGGATAAGCGATGTCCGGTAAATAAGAATTGTAGAATACCAAGCTTGACCAAAATCCAATCAAAGCCAAAAAATAACACAATAGACCAAACCAGAGAAAATCCAGACTAAACCAAAATAAACCTATACAGGAAACCGCTCCCAGATAACAGAAAAATTTCAAGAACGATTTTTTATTTCCGACATAATCGGAGATCCCGGACAATATCGGACTGGAAAAGGAAATAACTAAAAAAGCGAGGGCGGTTACATAACTTATGAGAGAATCATTATTGAGATTAAATCCCAGGAATTTTACTGTGTCGTTAACAATATAGCCCTGGTCATTTTTTACAATAGTGATAGCACCATAAAAAATAGGAAAAATTGCAGAGGAAATTACGAGAGGATATACCGAATTTGCCCAGTCGTAAAATGCCCAGGCATTCAACAACTTTTTATTTCCTTTAGGTAGGTTTTTCATTCTCTAAAAATAGAAAAAGCTGCCCGTTTAGAGCAGCTTTCTATTTAGAAATTTTTATTTATATTATTTAAAGGAAGTCACGCCGTATTTTTTAGCTTCAACTTTAGCTTCTGGAGCCCAGGCTGTCAAATTATTGATCCTGGTAGCAGTTGCAGGGTGAGTACTTAAAAATTCCGGGGGAGCCTGTGAATTGGCTTGAGCGGCCATTCTTCTCCATAAATCGGCAGCTTCATCAGGATTATATCCTGCAATTGCCATTATAGTAAGTCCAATTCTGTCGGCCTCAGTTTCATGGCTTCGGCTAAACGGCAACATTACTCCCACCTGAGTACCCAAACCATAGGCTTGCGCAAAAATTTGTTGTGTCTGGTCGCTTTTTCCGCTTAAGGCAATACCCCCGGCAACCGCACCCAGCTGTTGTAATTGAGCGGCACTCATTCGTTGTGCACCGTGATCTGCAAGGGCATGTGCCACCTCGTGGGCCATAACAACTGCAATTCCGGTTTCATCTTGCGCGATCGGCAAAATTCCGGTGTAAAAAACAACTTTTCCTCCTGGCATCGCCCAGGCGTTAACCACATCATCTTTAACAAGATTAAATTCCCAGGCAAAATCATTTAAATACCCCTGATATCCATTGGCATTCAAGTACCTTTCGGAAGCAGTAACGATTTTTTGACCAACATTCTTGATCATATTAGCTTCTGAAGTACCTGTAATTACTTTGTTTTCCGCCAAAAATTGATCATACTGCTGAAAAGCCATTGGAAACAACTGAGCGTTTGAAACAAAATTCAGATTTTTTTCACCCGTAAAAGGGTTCGTTTTACAACCTACCAAAGTTAGCACCGTAAAAACAGTTATAAGTAAACTTCTTTTTATCATGGTTTTTAGTTTTAATTTGTTAAAAGTACAAAACAGCAATCATCAATGTATTGGGTTTATGCTCGCTTTAACAAATGGATTAACCCAAAAATGATACCAATTTATTTAATTGTGAAGCTTATTCCACATCGTGCGGTCTTC
>JBBRGD010000371.1:0-2588 GCA_038241065.1 Flavobacteriales bacterium | reverse complement strand
TTGGGATGGTAAAAGGTGTTTCAGTTTATACGCCTAATTCCAAAAGAAATTTCAGTTTTGAATTAAGAAATGCTGGAGAAGTAGATTTGCACAAAGGAAAAATGAACATCACCTATAAAACAGAAGACGGAAAAGTATTGGGAGAATCTCAATTCAACCTGAACTAAATTGCAAGGATGGTAAAAAACTACTCTTTTAATTTTAAAATATAAAATGAGGATCGCCCCCTGGTTACCTTGTTTATTTTTGCTGGCGACACTATTTTTAGGCTTGCCTTCTACTTTTGCCCAAACTTTAGATAATGTAACAATTAGTTCTAATTCTATTTGTAAGCCAGACTCTATTGATGTTACCTTTAAAATAACTAATGGTAACGGTAATCCAAAAAATTTTACTAATACTACTAACTACCTAATAGAAATAGGAACCTTATCTGGAAATACATTTACGATTTTTCATTCGCAAAATTATCCACCACCTTCAAATTTTCCTTCAGGTGGCAAAAATGGAGATTTTACATTTATAACTAAAAATTTTACTATACCAATTACAGTTTCAGACGGAAATAATTATCAGGTAATTGTATCTTCTACGAACCCTACTTCGGGCTTTACCAATTCTTCCTTATCTCCTATTTTAGAAGTTAAATCGAAACCAAATCGTCCTACAATATCCAATAATGGACCTGTTTGCATTGGAGAAACTTTACAACTAACTGCTTCGAGTATTCTGGGTGCAACATATAATTGGGAAGGTCCAAATGGATATACTTCTGTCGGTCGAACTCCTTCACGTTCTAATGTTACTGCCGCTATGGCTGGCGTCTATACAGTCACAGCAACAGTGGATGGTTGTACTAGTGATGGTACAAGCACTGATGTTATTGTGAATTCCTCATTTAACTGGACAGGAAATACCAATTCAGACTGGAACACAGCATCCAATTGGGCTTGTAATTCTATTCCGAATCTCAACCTAGATGTTATAATTCCGGGTGGTCTCACAAATTATCCTATTTTAAACTCCGGAGCAATTGGTATGGCTAAAGCAATTCAGGTTAATAGCGGAGCGACTTTAACAATTATTGACAACACTTTACAAATAGCCGGTTCGGTTTTAAATAGTGGAACTTTTAATTCTTTAAATGGAAGTGTTGCCTTTGTGGGAACTGCAGCGCAATCCATTCCCTCTAATGTATTTTTTAATAACAGGATCAGGAACCTTATCATAAATAACCCTGTCGGTGTCAGTTCTTCGGGAAATATTGAAATAACAGGCTTCCTTAGGGTTGATAACGGAAACTTTAATACAGGAAATGCGCTCAGCCTTATTTCAAATGCAACCCAAACCGCCCTGATTGATGGCAGCGGTACGGGTGAAGTTATCGGTCTAGTGAGCATGCAACGTTATCTCGATAAAGCTTTTGGATATAAATATTTTAGTTCTCCTTTTCAAAATTCTGTAGTTGACGATTTTGCTCCATATATGGATTTTGCTGATCCAACTACCGGTTTTCCACATTTTTACCGATATAATGAAAACCGAAATATTAATATAAATGATACGCTTCGAGATGCCACAGGTTGGGTAGTTCATACAGGGAATCTAAATATTGCCGAAGGTTACGCCCTTAATTTTGGTACAACCTCAAATCCTGTTATCATAGAATTATCTGGGGAAGTCAACAATGGGCCAATAGTTGAAAGAAGCCTTCTCAACCATCACAAAACTTACACGAAAGGTTTTCACCTAATTGGAAACCCTTACCCTTCACCTATTGATTGGAATGCCGCGAATGGCTGGACAAAAAATAATATTGATGACGGAATTTACTTTTTTACCGCCAGTGATACCAGCCAGTACACCGGTACCTATACCGCTTATGTAAATGATATTTCTACGGGAGACCCACTGGTAGACGGTCGTTCTTCAAACATTATTCCTTCTATGCAGGGCTTTTTTATAAAAGTAAGTGATTCTAATACCCAGGATTTGGTAACAGGTAATTTTGGAATGGATAATGATGTGCGGGTAACCGATTTTAACCAACAATTTTTAAAGTCGCAGATTGTCGATCAAAAATCTGTAATTCGTTTGGAAGCCGGTTTTAATGGATCTAATCTTAAAGATCCTATGGTTATCTATTTTTCACCTTATGCCACTCAAAATTTTGAAAAAGAAATGGATGCACATAAATTGATGAATACGGATCCCGCTGTACCCAGTTTTTATAATATCACAGAAGATAAAAAGGAATTGGCCATTAACGCAATACCTTTTCCTGAAAGCAGAATCTACAAAAAAATCCCTTTAGGCATCAAAGCCGATCGAAGCGGGGAAATGAAAATACACTTGGCTTCAATGGAAAATTTAAGTCCAAATTTCAATATCTACTTAATAGATCACTCTAAAAGTATTGGACAAAATCTGAGCAGGAAACCTGAATATACTTTCAATATTGAAGAGGGAATTCACAATGCACGTTTTGAATTGATGTTTTCTGAGGAAAAAATAACGAATCCAGCAATTGCTTTTAATGAGCCTTTTCACGTAGAAGTTCGAAACGGAGACGTAATTGTGAAATTGAA
>JBBRGD010000370.1:0-2617 GCA_038241065.1 Flavobacteriales bacterium | reverse complement strand
CTGAAGTTAGGAAGGGCGCAGGGAGTGGCAATGGCGGCTGGACTTTCAAGGCAGATCCCAATTACTGAATATCTCCCTAAAAAGATCAAAATGGCTATCACCGGAAACGGAAATGCCAGCAAGGAGCAGGTTGCAAAAATGCTTCAAAGTATTCTAAACCTTAAAGAACTTCCCAAAAATCTCGATTCTACCGATGGCCTTGCAGCTGCGGTTTGTCATTTTTACAATTCCGGAGGGCCGAGTGTGGAGAAAAGCTATTCTGGCTGGGATGCGTTTGTGAAAAATAATCCAAAAAAAATAAAATAGGCCCCCTAACCCCTGCCTTACCGGTAGGCCCAAAGGAGGAATGTTAAAAATAAAACTTGAATTGAAATTATTACAATGCCGTTAGATTCTAAGGATATTATTAAAAAACCACTTTCCGAAGTTGAAAGTCAAAATCCCCCTGTTTTCTCCTCCCCTTTGGGGAGGCCAGCTGGAGGCCTTTACATCCACATTCCATTTTGCAAGCAGGCTTGTCATTATTGCGATTTTCATTTTTCGACCTCAGTAAAAAAGAAAGGTGAATTGGTGGATATGCTATGTAAAGAATTGGTGCTTAGGAAAAATGAGTTGCCGGACAATGTGATTGAAACCATTTATTTTGGAGGGGGAACTCCGTCGCTTCTGAGTGCTGAGGAATTGAAACAGATTTTTGACACAATACATTCTAATTTTCAGGTTTCTGATGATGCCGAAATTACCCTGGAAGCCAATCCCGACGATCTTTCAATAAAAAAGCTCGAGGTATTAAAAGTATCGGGAATAAACAGGTTGAGTATTGGTGTACAATCTTTCTTTGAAGAAGACCTGAAGTTGATGAACCGCGCACACAATGCGAAAGAAGCCCTGGAAAGCATTCAAATGGCAAAAGAATACTTCGATAATATCTCGATTGATTTAATTTATGGAATTCCCGGAATGACAGAGGAACGCTGGAGAGAAAACCTCAGGATTGCTTCAGACCTCAATCTGCCGCATTTTTCTTGTTATGCTTTAACGGTAGAACCCAATACTGCTTTAAAGAAATTCATAGAAAAGGGTGTCATTAAACCGGTAGATGATGAGGCCGCAAAAGCACATTTTGGGATACTGGTTGAAACCCTTCTGAATGCCGGATTTGTGCATTATGAGTTCTCAAATTTTGGAAAACCCGGATTTTTTTCCCGGAACAACACCGCATATTGGTTTGGAAAACCATATCTGGGAATTGGACCTTCGGCACATTCGTTTGACGGAAACAGCAGGAAATGGAATATCAGCAATAATTCCCTGTATATCAAAGCTCTTCAAAAAGACAATATTCCAATGCAAGAGGAAAAACTGTCGGAAGTTGATAAATACAATGAATATGTGATGACACGCCTGCGGACTATGTGGGGAGTTTCTCCTGATGAAGTGGAGGAAAAATTCGGCCTTAAATATAAAAACTATCTGATGGAGCAGGCTGATCTTTACCTGAAGAAAGATTTGATGATCCTCAAAAACGGAAATTTGCATATTACCGCCAAGGGAAAATTTTTGGGTGATGGGATTTCCAGTGATCTGTTTTTTATAAATTCCGATACAGAAACAAGTGCATAAAACATAAACTAACGAATACAAGATCCCTTTTTCAAGCGTAAACTAATATGATCGCAGAAATAAACCACAACGAAAAAACCTTCAGAATTGATCTCTCCAAACCTCTGGATATTTCTTTAAGCCTTCGGGGAGACGACAAAAATCCGATTGCCTGGTATTTGGGGGCACCAATAATTCAGCCGGTAATAGATGGAGATTTTATAGGTAAGGTGAGTGAAGGAGCTTCTGTAAATTTTAATAATATTCAAT
The DNA here is from genome assembly GCA_038241065.1 of Flavobacteriales bacterium. Taxonomy (GTDB): domain Bacteria; phylum Bacteroidota; class Bacteroidia; order Flavobacteriales; family Flavobacteriaceae; genus Gillisia. The sequence goes on along the minus strand of JBBRGD010000370.1, from coordinate 745 downwards.
TTAACCCCCACGGGCACGGCACGCATACCGAATGTGTGGGACATATTACCCGGGAATTTCACTCTGTGAATGAAGCGCTTAAAACCTTCTTTTTTACTGCTAAACTTATTTCCCTGGAACCTGAGAACAGGGGAGGAGACAGGGTGATTTCTGAGGCTCAAATCAGAAAAAATCTTCAGCATAAAGAAGTGGAAGCCTTGATAATTCGCAGCTTGCCGAATTACATCGACAAGCGCACCAAAAAGTATTCGAATACAAATTGGCCATATCTGGAGGAAAGCGCCGCCAAATACATCCGGGAATGCGGAATTAAGCATCTTTTAGTCGATTTACCATCTGTAGATAAAGAAAAGGACGAGGGGAAATTACTGGCGCATAAAGCTTTTTGGGATCATCCCAAAAATACCAGATTGGATGCGACGATAACGGAATTGATCTATGTTCCAAATAAAATTGAAGATGGGGACTTTATTTTAAATCTTCAAATCGCCTCCTTTGAAAATGATGCCACGCCAAGTAAACCTGTTTTATACCGGATGGAGGAAACAGGAAAATAAAAAAAACCGTTTCTAATTAAAGAAACGGTTTTTTTTAGATTGTATAATTTTCTGAAGTAAACTTCAGAAAAAAAAGTTTATCCAAGCGCAACTCTTTCAAAGGCAACTACTTCGAGTTTGCTGTCTAAGGATTTTACGTAGGCTGCAACACTCATTCTGTTGTCTTTTATGTAATCCTGATTAACCAG
>JBBRGD010000369.1:0-2628 GCA_038241065.1 Flavobacteriales bacterium | reverse complement strand
CTGTCGATAGCAAAGGTTTTTATACCCTCAAGTCTCATAATTATTCAATTTTAGAGGCTTGTGAAGCCGCTTCAAAAGCGTGTCCGGTAAAGATTATTTCTGTAAAAGAGACAAACTGAAAGCTTTCAAGCATACTTACTAATATTAAAACTGCTTTTTCGTTTAAATACTTTATATGGAAAAAAAGGAAATTTTTAACCCTCACTTAAAAAGTGATATATTTACCTTTTAAAAAAAATACAGATCAAATAGTGGAGTAATACCACAAAGAACCTAAACAATATGGGCTGTACAAGCTGTAGTAACGATAAAAACGGGCAACCAAAAGGATGTAAAAACAACGGAACTTGTGGTACCGACGGATGTAATAAACTCACGGTTTTTGACTGGCTTGCCAATATGTCATTGCCGGATGGGATGGAACCATTTAACTGCGTAGAAGTTCGATTTAAAAACGGGCGGAAACAATTTTTCACCAATACAGAAAAATTAAGTTTAAGCATAGGGGATACAGTTGCCACAGAGGCATCTCCCGGTCATGATGTGGGAATGGTAACTCTTACCGGAGAACTGGTCAGGGTCCAAATGAAAAAGAAGAAAGTAAATGTAGATAGCGAGGAAGTGCTGAAGATTTACCGAAAAGCCTCACAACGCGATATTGATGTTTGGCAGGAAGCCAGGGATGGAGAGGATAAAATGAAGGTGAGGGCCCGTGAAATAGCAATCAGACTGGATCTGAGAATGAAAATCAGCGATATTGAATTTCAGGGAGATGGCTCAAAAGCAACCTTCTACTATACCGCTGAAGAACGTATAGATTTTAGGCAACTTATTAAAGAATTTGCACGAGAATTCAATACCCGTATAGAAATGCGTCAAATTGGATTTCGTCAAGAAGCTGCAAGATTGGGTGGAATTGGTTCCTGCGGAAGAGAATTATGCTGTTCTACCTGGTTGACAGATTTCAGATCGGTAAATACTTCTGCAGCGAGGTATCAACAGCTTTCTTTAAATCCGCAAAAACTCGCCGGACAGTGCGGAAAGTTAAAATGTTGTTTGAATTATGAATTGGATTCTTACCTGGATGCACTAAAGGATTTTCCTAAAATCGAAATTAAACTTTTTACCAAAAAGGGCGTTGCAAATTGTCAAAAAATAGACATTTTTCAGGGTCATTTATGGTATGCTTATGAAGGGGACTGGATGAACTGGCATAAACTTACTGCTGAGCAGGCCAATAAAATAATTAAGGCGAATTTAGACAGGGAACCTATCGCAAGCCTTGAGGAATATGAAGTACAGGCAGTTCCGGATGATACTTCAAAATCCGATTTCAACCACGTGGTGGGAGAAGATAGTTTGACCAGGTTTGACAAGCCAAAGAGCTCAAACAAAAAGCGTAATAAAAATCAGCGACGAAAAGGAAAACCATCGAAAAATGCATAAATCTTTCTTGTTGATTTTGATAATTGTTTCAGCCTGTCTAATGTCCTGTGATAAAAAAAGGGTATTTGATGAGTACCAATCAATTCCGAATAAATGGAATAAAGATTCAATTATTACGTTTAACCTTCAAAATATTGATTCTGTTCAAAATTACAATTTGTTCATAAATGTGAGGAATAACAGTGATTTTGCTTTCAGTAATTTGTTTTTGATCGCGCAAATTCAATTTCCTCAGGGAAAGGTTATTACTGATACTTTAGAATATCAAATGGCCACTCCAAATGGCCAGTGGCTTGGCACAGGATTTGGGGACATAAAGGAAAATAAACTTTGGTACAAAGAAAACTTCCGATTTAATGAGGCCGGGAAATTCAAAGTTTCCCTCCAACAGGCTATGAGGAAAAACAGAAGCGAACAAGGAATTGAAAATCTGGAAGGGATCACCCAGGTTGGATTTAGAATAGAAAACACCCAAAATTAGCAATTGCACCTATGGCAAATCCGTCTAAGAAATCAAATTCAAAATCTGTTAAAAAATCTACAGGTTTTCGCAAATATATCGTTGGCTTTTGGACCCTATTCGGAATCGGAATATTGATACTGATATTGCTTTTCCTTATGGCAGGTTGGGGCGCATTTGGGAAAATGCCTGAGTTTGCAGAACTGGAAAATCCGGAATCCAATTTGGCTACCGAGATCTTTTCAGCAGATGGAGAAACCCTTGGGAAGTATTATAGTGAAAACCGAACTCCCATAAAATATGAAGATTTACCAACTCATCTCATCCAGGCACTTGTAGCGACTGAAGATGAGCGCTATTATGAACATTCCGGTATAGATGCTAAGGGAACCCTTAGGGCTGCGGTGTTTTTAGGATCTCGAGGTGGGGCGAGTACAATTCCTCAGCAATTGGCCAAACTTTTATTTACCCAGGATGTTTCTCAGAATTTTATGGGTAGGGTAATGCAAAAATTCAAGGAATGGATCATTGCCACTCGTTTGGAACGCCAATATACTAAGGAAGAAATTATCACCATGTACTTTAATAAGTACGATTTTGTCAACCAGGCTGTGGGAATACGCTCTGCTACAAAAATTTATTTCGATAAGGAAGCTAAAGACCTTAAGACAGAGGAGGCAGCAGTTTTGGTGGCTATGTTGGTAAATGCCTCTTTATATAAT
>JBBRGD010000368.1:0-2640 GCA_038241065.1 Flavobacteriales bacterium | reverse complement strand
TTTTTAAAGCCTTATGCGCTGCCAGGGGGTTTAAATCGATCTGCCCTGTGCGCAGAAGAAATTTATAATAAGCTTTTAGAGAAGATATTTTTCTGTTTATGCTTCTGTTGGTCAAACCTGAATTCACAAGAGCAATTATCCAGTTTCTGATTTGATGGTAATTGATTTGAACCAGGTTCTCCTGCTGAAATTCTTTCTCGACAAATTCTGTAAACGAACGCAAATCGGTTTGGTAAGCTGTTACCGTATTGACGGAATATTTTTTTTCGAGTAAAAGGTAATCGAGGAAGTGACTTATAGACATAAAAAAACTGTTGTTAAGTCAAAGTTATAAAACTTTGACTTAACAACAGTAACTTATTTTAATACCCTTAAAAGAAGGCTACATTAGGATCTTGTTTTATATCTAAATTTTAGACTAAAAACTTTCAAACGGTAAAAATAAATTTGCTTCAGAAATGGTGAAAATCACCATTTTGTTCCAGAAATTATATTTCTTCCTGATCCCTTAAATTTTGGATATACGCTGCTTTTTGCATTTGAGCCCTGTTTTTAACAGATGGCTTCAAAAAAGCCTGTCTGCTTCTCAACTGACGCATTGTCCCTGTTCTATCAAATTTACGCTTAAAACGCTTTAGCGCTCTATCGATATTTTCTCCGTCTTTAATTGGTATAATTAACATAGTGTCACCTCCTTTCATTAATATTAAGGCGCAAAGATAATTCAATTCAACTACCTCGCAACTTTTATTTAAAAATAATATTTATTTTTTAGTTTGAAACCGGTAACAATTTGGCTTATTTGGCTTTAGCCTTGTATTCTTTCTTATCTATAACCATTTTTGCTATAATTTCCCTGAGGATTTCAGAGGTACCACCGCCAATTGGCCCCAAACGGCTATCGCGAAGCAGACGCGCCAGCGGGTAATCTTCCATATACCCATATCCTCCTAAAAACTGTAAACATTTATTGATCACCTCATCTGCCATTTTCGTAGATAAAAGTTTTGCCATGCTTGCTTCCTTTACAACATATATTCCATTGATCATCCTTTTAACGATGGTGTAATTGAATTCCTTACACATTTCTAACTCACTTGCCATATCGGCTATAGAATGTCTTAATGCCTGAAATTTATCGAGTGTTTTACCAAATGCAACCCTTTCCGACATATAATTGATAGTGTATTCTAATGCAAATTCAGCTCGTGCATGTGCGTTAACGCCCATAATCAAACGTTCCAATGCGAAGTGTTGCATAATATAAGAAAAACCGGCGTTTTCCTCCCCCATCAAATTTTGCGCAGGAATCTCTACGTTGTCAAAAGCGATCTCTGCGGTATCAGAAGCCCTCCAGCCCAGTTTATCCAATTTTGTTGCAGAAATACCGGGAGTATCCCTGTCTACAACAAATATACTCATCCCTTTATTGCCTTTTTCCGGAGCTGTTTTGGCGGCTATTACCAGGTAATCAGAATAAATACCATTGGTTATAAATGTCTTTGACCCATTTAAAATATATTTATCCCCCTTTTTAATTGCAGTACTTTTCATTCCTGCCACATCCGATCCCCCAAAAGGCTCGGTAATGCACAAACAACCTATTTTTTCTCCTGAAATACTGGGCGCCAAATATTTCTGTTTTATCTCCTCATTTCCTTCAACATTTAAATGGGTCATTGCTAAATAAGAATGCGCCCACATTGCGGCAGCAAAGCCACCGGAATTGATTTTTTGGAGTTCTTCAAGGAAAATAACTGTATAGAACAAATCAAGGTCTAATCCGCCAAATTTTTCAGGGTAGATCAAACCAAAATATCCCATATCACCAAATTTCTTCCAAATAAAGCGCTCTATAGTTCCTGTTTTTTCCCATTTATCTATATGGGGCACCACCTCTTTTTGTAAAAAATCCTGAAAACTTTTTCTGAAAAGTTGATGTTCTTCTGTATAATACATATCGCTCATAAAGTAAAATCTAAGATATTTTTATTGGAATTTTAGAGAGTTTTTTAAAGGACTACTTTAATATATTTTCAAACATGTGCTTTTCAACTCTCTGTTTAAAACCCTTAACAGGTGAAATGCTAAATATGCAAGAATTTTCACCACTCCTTTAAATCCCTATTCTACGGACAAATATAATGCAATCCTCTCTATTTTTTCTGAAGGAAACTCCTTAATTTTTGCCAATTCTTCAAAACTGCTAATCTTTTCATGCAACAACCGGTAATTGACAATTTCTCGCGCCAATTCATAATTAATATAGGGTATGCCGCTAAGTTCTAAAACGCTCGCTTGGTTTATACTCAAGATTTTGATCTCCGGTGGGGATTTCACCGTATAATAAGATTGAATTTCCTCTCTCAGTTCATAATTTAATCCATATATATCTTTAAGCTGAAGATCGTCTAAAAAGCCTCCAATTTTATTCCTGTAATTCACGATCCTTTCAGAGAGCACTTCCCCAATACCTTTTAACTTCATCAAATCTTCGGCGGTAGCAGTATTCAAATCAATTTTATCTTTAAAAGCTTTTTTTACAGAATTTGATATCTTCAGCTTAGCTGGAGAATTTTTGGAAGTAACCCAATCCGGGAACTTAAAATAAGGGGAGATCTTTTGAAGCAGGGAATCTGA
>JBBRGD010000367.1:0-2648 GCA_038241065.1 Flavobacteriales bacterium | reverse complement strand
ATCTTGGTGTCGGTCAAAGGACCATCCGGGGGATTCCAAATCCAAAAGGAAAAGATTGATGCTATTAAGCTTTCGGATATTGTTTATGCAATAGATGGTGATTCCATTTATGAAGGTTGTGGTCTGGGATTTAATGTATGTAATGCTACCCAGCCTTGTCCTATGCATGAAAAATTTGTGGGTATTCGGGATGCGCTTAAAGAAATGTTGCAGAATACCAGTCTTTATGAATTAGCGGCAGGATTGGAAGTTGGACTAACCTACCTAAAAAGATAAAAATTTACTCTAAAAAATGATAAAAAGGTCTGAATGTCTATTTATGAAAAAACTAAAATTTATTTTTTTATTTCTTGCAACTACGTTGCCAGGGGTAGTTACAGCTCAAAGTGAAAGTGCTACAGAGAATTGGTTGTCGAGCCCCGGGATTATTGGTACTATTTTTTTGGTAGTGCTCGTACTTGTCATTGCAATTATCATCTTGCTAACCCGCTTTAACGCGTACCTATCTTCTATAAAAGACCGACAAAAAAATAAGGATAAATCCGATTTTAACGAGGAAATAATTGGTTTAGAAGACGAGGAAATAGACGCAATCCTTGAAAACAGAAAAAGAGCAAAAACATATAAACTTAAAGGAGATGAACTGGGAGGAGAAAATAAGGCTATAGATAAAAAAGGCCTTATTCATAATCTTACCCGAAGGCCCAGTAACCCTTTATTTGATGAAAAAAAGAGATCTAAAATTAGACTGGAAACTCCAGAAGAATTAAAAAAGATCATGATCTATTATCTTGGGGCCGCCACTTTCTGGTTGGTCTTTGGAACTTTAATAGGGGAATATCTGGGTTTAAAATTTATTTGGCCGGAATTGGATAAAATATCCTGGCTGTCTTTTGGAAGATTAAGACCGGTACATACCAACACGGTGTTTTGGGGCTGGTCTTCCCTGGCCATGATTGGACTGGGTTATTTTGTAATTGCCAGGACCTCAAATACAAAAATAAATAGCTATAAAATGGCCTGGTGGGCTTTTATTCTTATTAACCTTACGGTTGTATTAGGAAATATCGCATTAATGGCTGGAATAAATAATGGCGGCGCCGAGTATCGGGAATATATCTGGCCAATTATGCTGCTTTTTGCTATTGGTTTGGTGCTCACCTTTATAAACTTTTATAAAACCGTAGCCAAGCGAAAAATATCTGAAATTTATATTTCCAATTGGTTTATCCTCGCGGCACTGCTTTGGACAATCACACTGACTATAATTGGTTACCTGCCTTTCTATCAGGATGGTTTGGGAGAAACTGTGATACAAGGATATTATATGCACCAGGGTGTGGGGATGTGGTTTATGACGTTTACTCTGGGGCTGGTCTATTATTATCTGCCTGCCTCTCTAAACAAACCCATCTATTCCTATTCCCTGGGGGTTCTGGCATTTTGGACACAAATGTTGTTCTACACCCTTATCGGGACACACCATTTTGTGTTTAGTCCGTTGCCATGGTGGTTGCAAACAGTGGCTATTGTTTTTAGTATGGGTATGCTTATTCCGGTAATTGCGGGAACCACGAACTTTTTAATGACAATGAAGGGAAGCTGGAGCCATATTTCAAAAAGTTATGTTTTGCCGTTCTTTTTAGTGGGTACCATTTTTTACTTTGTAGGCTCCACGCAAGGAAGTTTTCAGGCTTTCAGGTTTACTCAGTATATATGGCACTTTACCGATTTTAATGTCGCCCATTCCCATATGACAATGTATGGGATTATCGCATTTTTCCTATGGGCAGGGGTGTATAGTATTTTTCCGAAGATTACAGGAAAAGAACCGCCACAAACATTAGTGGGTGCTCATTTTTGGCTTGCCTTTATCGGTCTATTCGCTTACATGATCTCCCTAATGGCCGGGGGAACTTTCCGCGGATTAAGCTGGATTGAAGGAAACGCTTTCATAGAATCGGTTATCCTGATGAAAGAATATTGGGTATGGCGCGCCGTGGGCGGAACTTTAATGTTCTTCTCCCACATTATTTTCGCTTATAACTTTTATTATATGGTGAAAAATCGCGATAAAAATTATTCAGCTGCTGAAATAGAAGAAAGACCGGTTTACACTACTGAAACTAAAGAAATAAATACATAAATATGTTCAACTTTCATAAAGATCATAAAAAACTGGTAATCGTTGCACTTGGTGTGTTTGTGTTATTAAGTGTATTTATTGCCATTGTTCCTGCTTCAAACCTGCAGTATGTGGAACCTTTTCCTACAGATGAAGCCTTAACCCAAATGGAAAGGGCAGGATTAAATGTGTACGTCGCAGAAAATTGTGTTGCCTGCCATACCCAACAGGTACGGGGAATAGAAATGGATAATATGTGGGGGGACCGCCCTTCCATCCCGTCAGATTATTTCTATACCAAAAAACGCCTGGATCTTTGGAGACAATCTCCTTCCTTATTGGGAAGCGAGCGTACCGGACCCGATTTAACGAATATTGGCGAGCGCCAACCAGGTGAGGGCTGGCACTTGCTTCACCTATACAATCCAAGATCGGTGGTAGAAGCTTCCATAATGCCCAGTTATCCATGGATGTTTGAAGAGAAAGATTCTACAGCAATTACAGAAGAAGATGTGGTAGTGCC
>JBBRGD010000366.1:0-2667 GCA_038241065.1 Flavobacteriales bacterium | reverse complement strand
GGTACGATGCTAAGATTGCATATTCCGTATTGCATCAATAAAAGATTGCCAAAATTAAATTAGTCTCTTTCAATAATTATTGCTGAAGCGCCACCGCCACCATTACAAATAGATGCTGCGCCTATTTTAGCATTGTTTTGTTCCAATACGTTTAACAGGGTAATTATAATTCTAACTCCAGAACATCCCAGCGGGTGTCCTAAGGAAACAGCGCCACCATTCACATTCACATTTTTATCAGTTAATCCCAATAATTTCATATTGGCTAAACCCACCACGGAAAATGCTTCATTAAATTCAAAAAAGTCCACATCATCTTTGGTAATTCCAGCTTTTTCCAAAGCTTTAGGAATTGCTTTGGATGGAGAAGTTGTAAACCATTTCGGGGCTTGAGACGCATCGGCAAAACTCTTGATGCTTGCCAATACTTTTAATCCTAATTCATTGGCTTTTTCCCGGCTCATTAAGATAAGAGCACCGGCACCATCGTTTATTGTAGAAGAGTTGGCAGCGGTTGCTGTGCCATCTTTTGAAAATACGGGTCGAAGAGAAGGGATTTTATCTATAAATACATTTTTAAACTCTTCATCCTCTTTAATTATTACAGCCTCGCCTTTTCTTTGAGGAACTTCCACGGGAACCACTTCATTGTCAAATTTTCCTTCTTTCCAGGCTTTTTCAGAACGTTTATAAGATTGAATGGCATAGGCATCCTGATCTTCACGTGAAAAATTATACTCACTGGCACAAAGATCGGCACACACACCCATTGCATTATTGTCATAAGCATCTACCAATCCATCTTTCTGGAGCCCGTCAATCATTGTTGCAGATCCAAATTTTTGCCCACCTCTAAGATATAAATAATGAGGTGCTAAGCTCATATTTTCCATTCCACCGGCTACAACAATTTCGGCATCACCCAGCATAATTGCCTGTGCGCCTTGCATAACCGATTTCATCCCACTTGCACAAACTTTATTTATGGTAGTACAGGGAACTGTATCCGGAATTCCCGCACCAAGGGAAGCTTGTTTTGCAGGAGCCTGTCCAACCCCGGCCTGAATCACATTTCCCATTAAAACTTCATCTACCATTTCTGGTTTTAAATTTATTTTATTTAAAGCCCCAAGAATGGCAATAGAACCTAATTTTGTTGCTGGCACTTTTGATAAACCTCCTAAAAAACTGCCTATTGGAGTCCTGGCGGCACTTACAATTACAACTTCCTTCATTACCTTTTGTTTTGAATTTATCTTATTGCGAATTTAGTGATTTTATAAAGAACAAACCAAGGTTCCAATCACCCGATGTTTTTTTATTACATTTGGAAAATATTAGGTAAGTAAATGAAGAATATTATTAATAATTTCTATAAAAATCAGGCATTATTCTACAAGATTTCCTTGTTTATACTAACTGCCGTGGTTATTGTTTACCTCCTTCCAAAAAGCGGAAAGTTTAAATATGAAATTACAAAGGGTAAACCATGGCAATATGAAAATTTATACGCCCCTTTTGATTTTGCAATTTTAAAAACCAATGATGAAATTGTAAAAGAAAAGGATCAAATCATCTCCAACCATGTCCCTTACTATAATTTTGATGAGGAACTTGTAAAAAAGGTAAAAACTGAAGCTCCTCAACAAATAAACAAGATATTTTCTGATAGTACTTTGAACCGAAAAAGAAAGGTTCTTTTAACTTTTGCAGCCGAAACTTTGAATTCCCTTTATCAATTTGGGGTGCTTGAGGAGGGGAGAAGATCAGAACCCAACAGGTTGGTTTATTTAAAAAAAGGGAATGTGGCAATTGAAGTTGATTATGGTAAAATTTTCACTCAAGATGAAATTCGCCCATTCTTAACCTCTAAAATAAATCAAGATAATCTTAAATCTTTAGAACCCGAACTCCTCGAGCTCTTTTACAATATTATTGAACCCAATGTAACCTTTGACGATATCCTTACCCAAAAAGAACTCGATGACAAACTTAAATCCATTTCCTATACGCGGGGGAGCATAGAACGGGGGACTATAATTATTTCAAGAGGCGAAATTGTTGAGGGTAAAAAACTGGATATATTAAATTCCCTTAAAACCGAATTTGAGTCTCAGGTGTGGGGTGCCTCCAGTTATAATTGGCTTCTTTTTGGATATAGTTTGCTGGTGGGACTTGCCCTATTGATGTTGCTCCTTTTTATCAGAAAATACAGAATGGATATCTATGCAAATAATGTTAAAGTCACATTTATATTTTTCAACATTTTATTGATGATATTTCTTACCACTTTGGTGGTAAAATTTGAACCCAAATATGTTTACATTGTTCCCTTGTGTATTTTACCGCTAACCTTAAAGGCTTTTTTTGATTCGCGTTTAGGGCTTTTTACTCACGTAATCACGGTTTTAATATTGGGTTTTGTTGTACCAAACAGTTACGAGTATATGTTCCTTCAAATAATTGCTGGGATCGTCACAATATTAACCGTTTCCGAATTATACAAAAGGGCCAGCTTGTTTATCTCTGTAGGTCAAATTACCTTTGTTTATATTTTGGTGTATTTTGCTTTTACAATAATTCAGGAAGGGAATATTCAGGATTTAGATATGGAAATGTTCCTGTCATTTGTCCTTGGAGGTTTAGCCACACTTTTTGTGCAACCTA
>JBBRGD010000365.1:0-2699 GCA_038241065.1 Flavobacteriales bacterium | reverse complement strand
AGAAATTATTACTTTTGAGGAATATTTAACGTAAAAAATTAATATGCAAAGAGATACGCAGATTTTTGATTTGATAAAAGAAGAAAAAAACCGTCAAATTAACGGTTTGGAATTAATTGCAAGTGAGAATTTTGTGAGCGAACAGGTTCTGGAAGCCGCCGGATCTGTACTCACCAATAAGTATGCAGAAGGCTATCCCGGAAAACGTTATTATGGTGGTTGCGAAGTGGTGGACCAGGTAGAAAACCTTGCTATTGACCGTTTGAAGGAACTTTTTAATGCCGAATATGCCAATGTGCAACCACATTCCGGTTCTCAGGCTAATACCGCTGTTTTTCACGCCTGCCTGAATCCGGGTGATAAATTTTTAGGATTTGATCTTTCTCACGGCGGGCATTTAACACATGGTTCTCCTGTAAATTTTTCAGGAAGATTATATAAGCCGGTATTTTACGGAGTAGTGGAGGCAACCGGGTTGATTGATTATGATGCAATGGCTGAAATTGCCAAAAAAGAAAAACCTAAAATGATAATTGCGGGAGCATCAGCTTATTCCAGGGAAATGGATTTTGAAAAATTCAGGGAAATAGCAGACAGCGTTGGCGCTATCTTGTTTGCCGATATCGCTCATCCTGCAGGACTAATCGCTAAAGGATTGCTAAGTGATCCTCTGCCTCATTGCCATGTAGTTACAACCACAACCCATAAAACCTTGCGTGGGCCACGTGGAGGGGTTATTATGATGGGAGAGGATTTTGAAAATCCTTTCGGACAAAAACTAAAAAACGGTAATCTTAAAAAAATGTCTTCTTTGTTGGATAGCGGTGTTTTTCCCGGAAACCAAGGCGGCCCGTTAGAGCACATAATTGCTGCCAAGGCAGTTGCTTTTGGTGAAGCACTTACCGATGAATTTTTATATTACACTGTACAGGTGAAGAAAAATGCAAAAGCTTTGGCCAAGGCATTTATGGATAAAGATTACCACGTAATTTCCGGGGGAACAGATAACCATATGATGTTGATCGACCTTCGAAATAAAAACATCACGGGAAAACAAGCCGAAGAAGCATTGGTAAAAGCCGAGATCACGGTCAATAAAAATATGGTGCCCTTTGATGATAAATCGCCGTTTGTGACTTCAGGAATCCGGATCGGAACCCCCGCAGTTACCACGCGTGGACTCAAGGAAAACGATATGGCCAAAATTGTAGACCTGATAGACAGGGTTATCACCAATTTTGAGGATGAAGCTAAAATGGAGGAAGTAAAAACCGAAGTGTTTGAATTGATGCAGGGAAGACCACTTTTCAATTAATCTTTGCATAATTTGATATTTTTACACTAAAAAAACCGCCTCAGTGCGGTTTTTTTAGTTCATTTAAAATTTAGCCGGTTAAATAATTTTATAAGTTTATGTAGCTTTACGGTTCCTGTAATTGAAATTAATTGGGATCACAAGGTTTTCTTACAATATGGAATTGATAGGATCAAGTTAATATCATTAATCTAAAAATATAAGTTTTGACAACAAACAAAATAAAACTCACCGAAAAATTGGAGGTTTCCAGAATAGTCCATGGGCATTGGAGATTAAACGACTGGCAACTCTCAAACCTGGAATTATTAAAATTAACCCAAGAGGCAATTGACCTTGGAGTAACCACTTTTGACCACGCGGATATTTACGGGAATTACAATTGCGAAAAATTATTTGGAGATGCCATTCATTTGAAACCGGGGCTTCGAAAAGATATACAGATCATTTCCAAATGCGGTATTAAACTGGTCTCGGATAAGTTCCCTGAAAGAAAGTTAAAATGCTACGATTATAGCGCTGAGTATATAATTTCTTCGGTTGAGAATTCCCTATCAAATTTCAGAACAGATTATGTCGATTTGCTTTTGCTTCACCGGCCTTCCCCGTTTTTTGATCCTGAAGAAGTGGCCAAAGCTTTTTCGCATCTTAAAAAAAGCGGCAAAGTGTTACATTTTGGAGTCTCAAATTTTAATCCCGGGCAGTTTGAAATGCTGAATTCCTATGTGGATGAAAAACTGGTAACCAACCAGGTGGAAATATCCCCGTTTTGCCTCGAGCATTTTGAGAATGGAAACATTGATTTTTTCCTAAAGGAAAAGATCAAACCTATGGCCTGGTCGCCTATGGCCGGTGGGAATATTTTAAACCCAAGCGGAGAAAAAGGACGAAGACCATTAAAAGCCCTTTTGGAAGTTGCCGGCGAGCTGAATGATGAATCGGTTGATAAAATTATTTATGCTTGGATCTTAAAACACCCTGCCAACATACTTCCAATAGTGGGAACCGGAAAAATTTTACGGATAAAGAATGCAGTAGAAGCCTTGGATATTGAACTGACTTTGGAACAATGGTTCAAAATATACATAGCCGCAAGAGGAGAAGAATTGCCTTAGGATAAGAAGTAAGAATATAGACAATATTGCCAAGGGACGATGGAAAAGAGAACATAGAAAGAGTGTCCAAAAACAGTGATCAATATGCAATAATATTTTTTTTGGTTCCGAATTTTATTAAAGCTTTATTTGAAATCAAAGAAAGCTTTAATAAAAATTATTAGTACATTCTTGGCTTAAATAATCTTAATTATCTAATTGAATCGCAAATATCAAACTAAAACATGAAAAATTTCACGCTTCGGCATGTATTACTTCTCATAACCACT
>JBBRGD010000364.1:0-2701 GCA_038241065.1 Flavobacteriales bacterium | reverse complement strand
TAAAAAAATTCCGTAAAGAATGTATTTGATTTTTGATACTGAAACCACCGGCTTACCTAAAAACTGGAAAGCCCCTCTCACCGATTTTGATAACTGGCCACGATGTATCCAGATTGCCTGGCAGTTGCATGATGAGATGGGAAACCTTGTTGAAAATCAGGACTATTTAGTGAAGCCAACCGGATTTAATATTCCTTTTGATGCCGAAAAGATTCACGGAATTTCAACAGAATTGGCTGAGGAAGATGGGATTTCATTGCAGGAAATGCTGGAAAAATTTCAAATCGCTCTGGGAAAAGCCAAATTTATAGTTGGCCAGAATGTGGGTTTTGATGTGAATATTATGGGTGCCGAATTCCTGAGGGGAGGTTTTAAAAATCCTTTGGAAAAATTTCCTTTTTTGGATACCTGTACAGAAAACACTGCGAAATTATGCCAGTTGCCGGGAGGGCGTTACGGAAAATTTAAATTGCCTACCCTTGCGGAACTTCACCAGGAATTATTTTCTGAAGCTTTTGCCGAAGCGCACAATGCCACCGCCGATGTAGAAGCAACCACGCGTTGTTTTTTGGAATTGATCAGGAAAGAATTTTTCACCAAAGAGCAACTGGATGTTCCCGCATCTTATTTTGAAAATTTTTCTGAAGCAAATCCAAAACCTCTTAAGCTGATAGGTTTAAAACATATCAATCTGAAAAAAGCTTCAGAAGAGATCAGGAAAAAATTTCAGAAGCAGCAGGAACCGGAGGAAATTTCCACTGAGGAAATTCAGGAAAATTTGGAAAAACTTGATGAGGTTAGGTTTTCCCACCTTCATAACCATTCCCAGTTCTCCATTTTGCAGTCTACTATGAGTGTTGCCGCTTTGGTGGAAGCCGCGGGCAAAGAAAATATGCCTGCTGTTGCAATCACCGATCACGGAAATATGATGGGCGCCTTTCATTTTGTAAAAGAAGTTGGGAGCTTTAACCGATCTGTAAAAGCAAAAAACGAAGCTTCGATTGCCAATAATGAGCCGGCAAGCTCAAAAGAACTAAAGGCTATTGTGGGTTGCGAATTTTTTGTTTGCGAGGATCACCACGACAAAACCAGAAAAGACAACGGGTACCAAATCGTGATCCTGGCCAAGAATAAAGACGGATATCACAATTTGGCTAAAATGGCTTCCTTGGCCTATACCGAAGGATTTTACTATCTGCCGAGGATAGACAGAGAAGTCATCAAAAAATATAAGGATGATCTAATAGTATTAACCGGAAATTTAAATGGAGAGGTTCCGGGAAAAATTTTAAATGTTGGGGAAAATCAGGCCGAAGAAGCTTTGCTTTGGTGGAAGGAAACTTTTGGTGCCGATCTTTATATAGAGTTGATGCGGCACAACCAGGAGGAAGAAAGCCGCGTGAATGCTGTATTGGTGGAGTTTGCCAAAAAACACGATGTGAAATTGGTTGCCACCAATAATACCTATTATTGTGAGCAACAGGATTCCAATGCGCATGATATTTTACTTTGCGTGAAAGAAGGTGAGAAACAGGCCACGCCAATAGGACGAGGACGCGGTTATAGATATGGATTGCCCAATAACGAATATTATTTCAAAGGTGATGAGGAGATGAAATCCTTGTTTAAGGATTTGCCCGAGGCTATTTCAAATATTCAGGAGGTTGTAGATAAAATTGAACCTTATGAACTTGCAAGGGAAGTGCTGTTGCCGGAATTTGATATTCCTGAGGAATTTTTTGTTGAAGAAGATAAAGCAGACGGAGGGAAACGCGGGGAAAATGCCTATTTAAAACACCTGACTTTTCAAGGAGCCAAAAAACGATATGGGGATTTTTCAGAAGACATTAAGGCAAGGCTGGATTTTGAACTTTCGGTAATAGAAAATACCGGATATCCCGGGTATTTTCTTATTGTAGAAGATTTTATTAGGGCGGCCCGCGCAATGGATGTTTCGGTAGGTCCCGGACGTGGTTCGGCGGCGGGAAGTGCAGTGGCATATTGCCTTTGGATCACCAATATCGACCCAATTAAATACGATCTGCTTTTTGAGAGATTTTTAAATCCGGACAGGGTAAGTATGCCCGATATTGATATTGATTTTGACGACGAAGGCAGAAGTCGGGTAATGGATTATGTGATCAAGAAATACGGTTCAAACCAGGTTGCGCAAATTATCACTTATGGAACGATGGCTGCAAAATCGGCTATTCGTGATACCGCCCGGGTTTTGGATCTGCCTTTAAATGAAGCCGACAGGATTTCGAAATTGATCCCTACCATGGGAAAATTGAGCAAAATCTTTGGGCAGACTGAGAAGGAATTGAAGAAAAGTTTCCGAAGTGAAGATTTAGACAAAGTAAATCAGCTTTTAAATATAGCCGATGGAGAAGACCTGGAGGCCCAAACCATAAACCAGGCAAGAATCCTTGAGGGAACTGTCAGGAATATTGGGATTCACGCCTGTGGGGTTATAATCACCCCAAGTGATATCACCAATTTTGTGCCGGTAGCTTTGGCGAAAGATTCCGACTTGTATGTCACCCAGTTTGACAACTCGGTGGTGGAAAGTGCAGGCTTGTTAAAAATGGACTTCTTGGGTCTGAAAACATTGACCCTTATAAAGGACACGGTAAAAATTGTAAAGGGCAGACATGATATAGATCTGGATCCTGACAGTTTTCCCCTGGATGATGAAAAA
>JBBRGD010000363.1:0-2707 GCA_038241065.1 Flavobacteriales bacterium | reverse complement strand
AAATCTCTTGAACTTCTTTTCCTGTGGCTACGCCAGGCTTAATATTGTGACTCATAGTTGTGTATTTAAATTTAAGATTACAAAAATAAGAAAATTAGTTTGTTTAAAACGGATAATTGATCCCTACGTTATAAACAGCATTGGAAAAATTGTAATCTTTAAACCATCTTTCACCTAACGGCCTCGATGGATCGTAGGTTTTAAATCCTGCATCAAAGCGAAGTACAAAAAAATTAAAATCATATCGGAGTCCAATTCCTGATCCAACTGCAGTATCCTTCAAATCAGAAAAGGAGGTAAATGTAGCATCTTTATCGTCTACAATATCCAGCACATTCCAGATATTACCTACATCTATAAAAAATGCGGCGTTTAAAGCTCCAAAAAGATTGTATCTATATTCTGCGTTAAAGGTGAGTTTCATGTTCGCCTCATTAAATTCGTTTCGCCCGCCTGTACTGCCGGGACCAAGGTCATAAGCCTGCCATGCCCTGTTGTCGTTTGGCCCTCCGGCGAAAAAACTTCTTATAAATGGAATGCTGTTTGAGTTTCCGTAAGGAATGGCGATCCCGCCAAAAGCCCGGACTGCAAATATGTTTTTGTTCCCCAGATCCCAATGTTTAATATAATCGATCTCTGTTTTGACATATTGAGAAAAATTCACTCCCACAATGCTGTAGACGCCCTGATCATTCTTTTGGGCACCGGTTAAAGACGACAGTGCTGAAAGGAAATTTCCCGAAGTTTCAACTTTGAATCTAAGGCGTGAAAAATCTTCATCGTATAAATTATCTTTATTGTTAATGAGATAGGTGAAATTGGTCGCATAAATTAAATTATCTTCAGTTAGACGGTTCATTCTTTCGCTTATGTTGTCCACATCCTGCTTTTGTTCGGTTGTTAATCCTGAGGTTTCAGGATTATTCTGATTTACGCTCTCAATAAAATTTTCAGCTCCGGTGGGAATGATCAATAAACCTTCTTCATTTAAATAAGTAGGATTGGTAACCACATCTCCGGATTGAATAATTTCATTTAGATTGTTATAGGTATTTCTATAAACGTTAAAATAATTATCAGTATTTAAATTCCGCACATATTGAATATTGACGAGATCCAATCTGTTGGACACGATGCGGGATGGGTTCCATCTGTAATTTAATATTCCGTTTAGATTTTGTTTGTCCAGCCCAATATTGTTCTGTGTACTTACTCCTAAACTTAGGGAAGTAAATGGCGCCATATATTTTGGGATGAATTTCTCCGTATTAAAAGGAAGAAAAATCCTCGGGAAGGTGAGTTTTATATCGGCACCAATTTCAGAAATATTAAAAAACCGATCCTGTGAACTGCCCTTAGCGGCATCAGAAGAAGAACCAATGCTCCCGCGACCTGAAATTTCGAAATTTTCAGCACCCTTGAATACGCTACGAATTAGCAAAGATCCTCCAAATCCAATCCCAAAATCCTGAATATTGCTTTGTGAGAGATCAAAATCAAATCCCAAGGAATATTTGGGTTGTGGAGATAAAAAGATGTTGGCCACCAAATCTGTGTTGGTGGAATCGGTAGGATCCAGCGAGTATTCAATGTTTGGATATTTAAATACTTGAAGGGAACTCATCCTGCTGTACGTCCTTGTCCTATCTGTATCTTTAAAGATCTCTCCCGGTTTAATAAAAATAGCATCGGCAATAGCGCGGGGTTTATATTTCAATTCATCAAAACTGTAAATATTGTAACCTTTATAAAACACACTGTCTGTTACCGGTTTATTTTGATTTTTAAAGGTGTAATCGGTAAATATATTCACCTTGCTTATTTTGTGTATTTTGAATGGAACCCGCGTTGTGCTGTCAGCTTCCGAGATCTGACGGTTATTCACAATAACCGTTGTATTGACCTTGTATTTGGTATCTACAGTATCCGCTTCAAAACTGATGTATTCCTGATCAAAATAATACACTCCATTGTTCCTGAAAAGTTTTGTGAGCCTGTCGCGTTCAGCATTATAATCTAAAGTCCGGTATTGGATTCCCGATTTTATTTTTGATTCTTCCGAATAGGCATTGTAGAGGGAATCAATTACTTCTGATTCTATTCTTTGGCGGATTGAGTCTACAATATAAGAATGATGTGAAGTTACATGATAATTTATTTCACCTCTTTTTTTCCGGGTAGGTTTTACTTCGTATTCCGCTTCAGCATTAAACCAGCCATTATTGAAATACCAGGATTTCAATCGGTTAATAGATTTTTTGGTAAGTACCGAGTCTATAATTTCAGGGGCTTCTCCTGTTCTTTTAATCCATTCGTTCAAGCCTACATATAAATTTCCCATTTTAACCACCTGCTTTTCTGAATAAATTTTGATTAGGCGTTCCTTCCGATTAGGTTTTTTATACAGCCAATTTTGGAATGAAGAATCCGGTTGAGGTTTCGCCAGATTATAGAAATGTAAACTTAAAGGAATGCCCAGCAATTTAGAGTTGGGTTCCTGGTATAATTGGTTGTGAATACGGCTTTCTTTATTTTTTTCACCATTTAAATAAATGGTATTTTTACTGAGCAATAATTCATCATTACCAACCCTTTTTACCGCGTTGCAGGAAATTAAAAGTGCCAGGGTTAAAATAAATAACGATAGTTTTGCAGGAAGGCGTTTCAATAAAATTAATTAAGTGTTCAAAAATACATTATTTGCATG
>JBBRGD010000362.1:0-2711 GCA_038241065.1 Flavobacteriales bacterium | reverse complement strand
AACGTTTCCACGTAAATCCACCACAGTATGTTTGGGGTATTTAAATAACCATTGTGCTTTTCTGCGAAGACTTCCGGTAGCAATGGTTCCTTCAGTATCCAGAAAATCGAGTCCTTTATGGAGCAATATATCTTTTGAAGTGGCACGTTTTAATACGGCAGCCTCCACAATTCCCTTGGGCAAAACCGTGGGGACATCTTTCATGGAATGAACTGCAATATCTATTGTATCGGTAAGCATGGCAATATCCAGGGTTTTGGTGAAAATCCCTGTAATTCCCATTTCGTATAAAGGTTGATCTAAATTCAGGTCTCCGGTAGACTTAACGGGGACCAATTTCGTTGTATGTCCTAATTTTTCAAGGCTAGCTTGTACGGTTTTAGCCTGCCAAAGTGCCAATTGGCTATCCCGAGTACCAATTCTTATAACTTTATTCATTTAACACTTGTTCCAGTTGGAAGACCTTCTGAATAAATTCCAGGCTTTCGTCAGCAGTATTGGAATCATCCTTAAGGTGGTTAGCAAACTGATTCATAATTTTTTGAATGATCCTGTTGCTTATAATTTCAGCCTGTTCCTGGTTAAAGTTGGATATTTTACGGCTTTGATAATCCAATTCCTCATTTTTTATGGTTCCTAACTTATTTTTTAAGGCCTTAATGGTAGGAGCAAATTTGCGGGTTTCCAACCATTTGTTGAAATCACCTTCCACTTCGGCAATAATTTCTTTTGCCTGAGGAATAAAAAGTTTTCTGCGTTCTAAGGTATCATCAGTTATTTGAGAAAGCTGATCCAAATGAACCACTGTAACATTTTCCAGGTCCATAACGTCATCAGCAACATTTTTGGGAATGGAAAGATCTAGGATCAACAATTCCTTTTTGGAGTAGATTAGTTCTTTAGAAATGGTCGGGTTTTGAGCTCCTGTAGCCACAATTAAAACATCGGCCTGAAGTAGTTCCGATTGTAGATCGGCATAATCCTTAACGGTCAAGTCAAATTTTCCGGCAATTTTTTCCGCCTTGTCTTTGGTGCGGTTAATCAGGGTAATATTGTTGTTTTTGGTGTGTTTAACCAAATTTTCGCAGGTGTTCCGGCCAATTTTTCCGGTTCCGAAGAGCAAAATATTTTTGTTAGATATGTTTGCAACTTCTTTTAGAATATATTGTACTGA
Organism: Flavobacteriales bacterium; assembly: GCA_038241065.1. Lineage (GTDB taxonomy): Bacteria > Bacteroidota > Bacteroidia > Flavobacteriales > Flavobacteriaceae > Gillisia. The sequence continues at coordinate 1,537 of JBBRGD010000362.1, read as the reverse complement.
AGCAAAACTTACCGAAGTTGCCCCAGATGAAATTTGGGTTTCGTTTTTAATACGTTTGCTTGACTGTATTACCGCATTTACCAATCGTTCCAAAAAGGGATTAGCAACACCCACCTTTTTAGAAAGGACAAAAGCCTTTTTTAATTGACAGATGATCTCGAAATCTCCCAAAATCTGGCTATCAAGTCCGGATCCTACATTAAACATATGAGAAATAGCCGCTTTATTTTTGTAGACATAGGCTACTTTTTCAAATTCCTCTACGGTTCCATTTGTAAATTCACAAAGCAGTTTAATAAGTTGGAAGGGATGTTGTGCGAAACCGTAAATTTCGGTACGGTTACAAGTGGATGTAACAATTAACCCATCGATTCCTTCATTTTTAGCTTTTTCCAATAAATTAAGCTTGCCTTCTTCTGTTAAACTGAAATGACCTCTTACGGTTGCTTCAGCTTTTTTGTAACTCAAGCCGATTGTGTAAAAATGTTTTCCTGTGGATATATGATAGTTTTCCATGAATCTTTTTGATGCTTAAACAAAAGTAGGACATTGTTATAGTAAAATACAACCCTCAAAGTACTAAATGTGTCGTTAACTGATAATTATCATATTTTGGAGTTACAACTTTGGGAAAAAGGTTACTTTTGTAGTGATATAAGCAGTTTCATATCCTTCTGTTTAGATTCATTCTAAATAAAACATTAATAATACTATGGATTCGGAAAAAGAAAATGTCGCTGGAGGGTTTGTTGACAAAACGGAAATTGAGGATGGTTTTTTTATTTTGAAGTTTCAGAATGAAGAAGAAGAGCCCAAAAAATTCACCCGGAATATTGACCAAAGTTATATTCAATTTCATTTTTGTGTTAAGGGAAGCAGTAAATTTTTATTCAATAGCGGCAATTATCTATTGCCGCTGGAAGAAGAACATTCCCTCTTACTGTATAATCCAGAACAGGATTTACCACTCAATTTGGAACTTGAGCCTAAATCCTGGATAATCTCCCTGTTAATCTCGATCAAAAAGTTTCATTCCATGTTTTCTCAGGAAGCCAGATATATTCCATTTTTAAGCCTTGAGAACCGGGATAAAAAATATTATAAAGATGGCAATATTTCACCTTCCATGGCTATAGTTTTAAATCAGTTAATGAATTTCAACCTGATGCCAACAGTTAAGGCCTTGTATTTTAAGGCCAAAGCCTATGAGTTGCTCAGCCTGAATTTTAATCGCACAGAAGATGCCAATATTGCTCAATGTCCTTTTTTAGTTGATGAAGAGAACGTTTTAAAAATAAGAAAAGCGAAAGATCTTGTAATCTCACGTATGGCTGAACCACCCTCCTTACAGGAATTGGCAACTGAAATAGGGCTGAGTTTGAAAAGATTAAAAGAAGGTTTTAAACAAATTTATGGGGATTCGGTTTTTAGCTTCCTGTTTGATTACAAAATGGAATATGCTCGTAAACTCCTGGACTCGGGAGAATATAATGTAAATGAAGTAGGCTTAAAGGTGGGTTACAGCACCTCCAGTCAT
>JBBRGD010000361.1:0-2721 GCA_038241065.1 Flavobacteriales bacterium | reverse complement strand
TTGTTCATATTATTCAGCATATTTTTTATTTTGTTGGGTTTCGGATTTATCTATGCCTTGCTTAGATCCCGCATTAAATTGCTGTTCACGCTTCAGGCAACAATGATGATGCTTATAATAATCCTGGGATTTCCTTTTTTGAAATTGATAAGCCCTGAAAGAAATTCTCCCAATTTCGCCGACCTAAAAGCCTATAAAATATCTGAAAATATTCAAATTTACGAGGTGAGCGGATTGCTTCCGGAATTAATTTGGGCCTTTGGAGAGCCTATCCCAGTGATTAATACCGCAAAAGAGATTGACCCACAGGTGGGGAATGAATTTGGTATTCTTGTATCAGAAGAAGCCAATCCAAATTGGAAAGATACTTTCAAAAACTACACTTTGAAATATGTAGAAGAATACAATCTGAACCCGGCCATTTCCAAAAGCAAAAATTCCAGGTTGATAAGAAGTTTTTATATTGCCACTAAAAATTTACCTTAAATTTTTCGGCCAGAAACGAATGTAAGCCATAGAAAAGATAGCCTAGAAGTGCTCCAATCAACATTCCTGTTACTATGTCTAAAGGATAATGTACGCCAACATAAATGCGGCTATAAGAAACTACTAACGCCCAAATAATCATCAAATAAGGCAATTTGAGATAATCCCTTTTCAGAAGCAACCCAACAAATACTGCCAATCCGGTGGAACTTGAAGCATGGGCAGAAAAATAACCAAACCTGCCGCAACGTTCAGCGATATATCGCGCATATTCCATGACTCCTTCCTGTCTGCAAGGCCTGGGACGCTCAAACGCATGTTTAAAAACATTTGCCAATTGGTCTGAAGCGGTAATTAACAACGCGATTACAATCGCGGTGATGAGTGTTCCTTTAGCCCCTAATTTTCTGAATATCAGATATAACAGGAATATATAAAATGGGATCCAGGTCCATTTATAGGTGATCAATAACCAAAACGGATCCCAGAAAGGACTTCCTAAATTGTTTAGGAACAGGTATAATTCTCTGTCCCATTCAAAAATTTGTTCCATAATATGTATTAGTCATCGTATCGGGAAACCTCGCGATCGTAAAATTCACTTGCCTGTGTGATTAGATCTTCTGCCTGGGTGGCCAGTTCTTTTTCATCATTTTGATCAAAATCCTCTAACCACTCCACATCATCGTTTTCAAGGTTGATTATAAATCGGGGATATTCGGTATGAATTACAAAAATAGCATCGGGATATTCGGTGTTATCGCCTAAAAGGAATTTTGGAAAGTCCATAGTATCAAATTTTGTTGTTATTGTTTAAAAAAATGCGATTATAATTTCAATGCCATAAAATGGTTGACAAGTTCTAAATTTCGGTATTACTGAAGGATCCTTGCTTAAGGTCAAATTTTTCCTTCAATACAAGTTTCCTGCTCAAATAGTTAAACCGAAAGTACAACATTACCGCCGAAGCTGTTAACCCGGCAAAAAGCCCTAACCAGATCCCTATGGAACCCAGGTGTTCGGCTTTTCCAAAGTATATGGAAATAGGAAAACCTATGATCCAGTATGCGATAAAACAAATAAGGGTGGGGAATTTTACGTCCTGTAATCCGCGTAAGGCACCTAATATCACCACTTGTAAACCATCACTTAACTGAAACAATGCGGCAATAATAAGCAATTGCGCTGCAAGGACTATCACCTCAACATTGTCTATGTAAATGGTAGGCAACCAATTTTTCAGGAGTATAAACCCAATAGCAAAAACTGCTTCTATTAAAAACACCAGTAAAAAAGTGGAAAACGCGATCCGTCTTAGATCTGAATAATTTTTCAATCCTTTTTGATTTCCTACCCGAATGGTTGCAGTAACCCCCAGCCCCACGGCGATCATAAATGTCATTGAAGCCAGGTTGAGCGCTATTTGATTTGCCGCCTGCGGATTGGTTCCCAATGTTCCCGCAAGAAAAACAGTTCCGGCAAAGATAGCCACTTCAAAAAACATTTGTAAAGCGGAAGGAAATCCCAGGGCTAACAGGCGTTTAAAAATAGCCGTTTTAAATAATTCCTTCTTGGTCCAAATAAAATACCCTTTGAATTTCTTTTTTCTGCGAAGGATCTCCCAAAGAAACCAAAGCATAAAGAACCGGGAAATCAAAGTTCCAATTGCGGCTCCTTTAAGTTCCAATCTTGGAAAGATCCAAATCCCATAAATTAATAAATAATTAAATACCACATTTACCACATTCGCAATTAATGTGGCGTACATGGCATATTTGGTTTGGGAAAGCCCGTCGGCAAACTGTTTGTAGGCCTGGAAGATCATAAGCGGGATCATGGAAAATGCCACGATCTCAAGATATGGGATGGCTAGTTCTACCACCTCTGGTGGTTGATCCAGATAATATAAAATTGGTTTTGCCAGCAGGAGCAGCAAGAACAACAAGATCCCGTTGACCGCGCATAAAATAATGCCATGGTGAAAATAACTCCTTCCTTTCTCGATATTGGAAGCGCCATTTGCTTCCGCAATTAACGGGGTTATCGCGAAGGAAAATCCGATACCCAGAGACAAGGCGATAAACACCAGACTATTTCCCAGTGAAACTGCGGCCAGGTGAGCAGCCCCCAACCTTCCTATCATTACATTATCCACAAAACCCACCATAACATGGCCTAGCTGGCCCATCATTACAGGGAAAGCGATGCTTAAATTGGTATTGAATTCTTTGGTAT
>JBBRGD010000360.1:0-2734 GCA_038241065.1 Flavobacteriales bacterium | reverse complement strand
TTCATAAAAATCTCCGGTATATTGGCCCGAGCCGTCACCCAATACCAGTTCTATTACCGAGGTTTTCATGAGTTCATCCCCGGGTTCAATCAATTTTCCTTTATGCCTCAATTCCAGTACCGCATCTTTGGCGATATCCGGTTTGTAAGTTACAGACCCAATCTCAAAACCAAGCGAACGCAAGGTAGGTTCTACCTGCCTTCGAGTTCTTCGTATCATATCTGGCACACTAATTTTGCGAAAACCGGAGGGGTTAAGAGTAAGGTATAACTTACGGTTTTCCTTAACGAATTTACCGGGTGCCGGTACCTGATCTATCACCGCATATCGGGGATAATCGGGATTGTAATTGGCCGAATCCATAATTTCATATTGCAGGTCCAATTCGTCCAGCCTGTCTTCTACTACTGCTAATGAAAGCATAGAAAGATCCGGAACTTCAATTCGCTGATCCTGATTTGTTGAAAAATTTAACCATTGTAAGGTTAAAAAAGCGATAACGATTAAAGCTAAAACGGCCAAACCCAATTGGATTAAAAAGATTTTGCTGAAAATAAATTTAAATAGACCCATAGATATTTTATAATGTGCAAATATATAAAAACGCAGGGATTTTGGTAGCACCCCGGAATAGTCATATTTTTGTTAACGCAAATCTGCCCTGAATATTTAATATGAAGAAAAAAATTGCCATCGCCATGGGGGGATATTCCAGCGAATATCGCATCTCCATCAACAGCGGAAACGTAGTTTATAAAAATCTTGACCGTACTCTTTATGAACCATACCGGGTGCATATCATGCAAAAGGAATGGTTTGTTGTGGCCGATGATGATACGCCTTATCCTATAAACAAAAGTGATTTTACGGTAAAAATAGGCGGTAAAGTCATCGTTTTTGATTGTGTTTTTAATACCATTCACGGAACTCCCGGCGAAAATGGTCTTTTACAGGCCTATTTAAATTTGGTTGGAATTCCACAAACTTCCTGTGGGTTTTACCAGGCTGCACTTACTTTTAACAAACGTGATTTGATAAGTGTTCTGAAACCCTACGGAATTAAAACTGCTGTTAATTATTTTTTGGATAAAGGTGATGAAGTGAATGCTGATGAGATTGTCAAAAAGGTTGGATTGCCGTGTTTTGTTAAAGCAAACAAGGCAGGTAGCAGTTTTGGAATTACCAAGGTCAAGACCCTTGAAGAAATAGAACAGGCAGTTAAGATTTCTTTGAAGGAGGATGATGAGGTAATTATAGAATCTTTTTTGGATGGCATCGAAGTTTCTGTTGGGGTTGTTACTTATAAAGGAAAAATCCTAGCTTTGCCGGTAACCGAAATAGTTTCGGAAAATGAATTTTTTGATTACGAAGCAAAATATTTGGGTAAATCCCAGGAGATTACACCGGCAAGAATTTCGAAAGAACAAACAAAAAAAGTCCAGGAAATCTCAAAGATGATCTATTCAAAATTAAAAATGAAAGGTTTAACCAGGTCTGAATTTATCTTTCACAACAACGAGCCGCATTTTATTGAAATAAATACCACGCCCGGATTAAGTGAAGCCAGCATTTTACCTCAACAGGCAATAAAGGCCGGAATAAGTTTGAAGGATCTGTTCGGAAACGCAATTGAAACGGCGGTCTCGTCCTAAATTAATAGGCATATTGTTAAATTCTATATATTTGTTAATCCGATCTGTTTTTGAAAAGAAAAAAATATCTGAATTTTAAATTTCAGATCCGAATTAAGGAATGAGCAAATAAATTATTGATTTAAATTTCCGCTTGCGGAAAAGTCAAAGAAATTATTGATGAAAAGAGCAGTTTTTCCGGGATCTTTTGATCCAGTCACTTTAGGTCACGTAGATATAATTGAACGGGGCTTGACTTTATTTGATGAAATCATTCTGGCTATTGGGATAAATTTAGAAAAGAAATATATGTTTTCCCTGGAAGAACGGGTTCGCTTTTTGGAGGAAACCTTTAAAGGTGAGTCGAAGATAATTGTTAAAACCTATAACGGCCTTACTGTCGATTTTTGCGTAAAAGAGAAGGCTGCATTTATTTTACGCGGATTAAGAAATACTATCGATCTTGAGTTTGAAAAAACCATCGGTCAGACCAATTACAGGTTGGCAGGAATAGAAACGGTTTTTTTAATTTCCTCTCCCGGAAAAAGCCATATTTCTTCTACTGTGGTTAGAGATATAAAAAAACATGGGGGCGATTATTCCATTTTGGTTCCGGATGCGGTTCCTAATAAGTAAGCATTCTGCAAGTTTATAAAACCTCCCGGGTCATTTAATTTGAAAGGAATCAATTTTATAATTTCAACTTGCTGATCTACAAACCCATCATCTGAATTCTGAAATTTTCCGAGAAGCAATTGACATTGGCGTTTGTAAATCAATGTCCGGTTACAACGGCAACCATTATTGGAGCAACAACTTTGGAACAATTAAAAGGAAATATTTCAAGTATTGAAGTTGAACTTTCAAAAGACATCCTTGAAAAAAAAAGATAAAATCCAAGAATTGCAGCCAAATCCCTCTTCTTAATATGTATTCAAAAATATTTTTATAAGAATTAAAAATAAATAGGATAAAATAGTCCTGTTTACTGACTTTCATCATATTTTACTTTCTGTACTTGTCTTTATTTTGTGACAATATTATATATAAAATAATTCAATCTAAAGAGTATGAAAGTTAAGAATTTATTACTTATTATTTTA
>JBBRGD010000359.1:0-2736 GCA_038241065.1 Flavobacteriales bacterium | reverse complement strand
AACAGGGCTCCTAGGGCAAACCCGATTACTGATGGAAACACCCGGGTAAAGCCTTCTCCTGAACTCATCTCAATTGCGGGCGCCAATAAACTCCAGAAACTCGCAGCTACCATTACCCCACCGGTAAATCCGAGCATCCCGTCAAAAACAGATCTTTTAATAGTCTTAAAAAGGAAAACCAGACTAGCTCCCAATGCGGTTACTCCCCAGGTAAAAAGAGTAGCATAAAATGCCGCTAAAACGGGGTCAATACCGCTTAAATATGTAATTATATCGTTCATAATAAATTAATTTGTTTTAATATAAATATTTCCGGAAATCAGGTTTGAAACCCTCAACTCCTGTTCATTAAGTTTTATAAGCACCGATTGATCGAAAGGTTCCTTCTCACTAATTTTTATTTCACTTCCTAAAGCAATATTCCTTTTATCGAGAAACTGCAGGAATGTTGTTGAAGAATCTTTGACCCCAACAAAAATTCCGGATTCTCCCTTTTTGAGATCAGATAATAAGACTTTATTCAAAATTATAAAATTACCTTCGTCATCAGGAATGGGATCCCCATGGGGGTCACGTTTTGGAAAATCCAAAAATCGGTCTAGTTCGTCAATGAGTTTTTCAGATTTTATGTGTTCCAGTTGTTCAGCTACTTCATGCACCTCATCCCAAGAAAAGTGAAGTTTTTCTACCAGGAAAACCTCCCACAGCCTGTGCTTTCTTATTACAGAAACCGCTGTTTTCATACCTAACTTACTAAGCTTAAACCCCTGATATTTTTTATAATTTACCAGTTTCTTTTCCGAAAGTTTCTTGATCATATCGGTAACAGAAGAGGCTTTGGTCTCCATTTCTTCGGCAAGCGCATTGGTGCTCACCCCGACAGGAAATTTTCGCTCCAGGTGATAGATGGCCTTTAAATAATTTTCTTCAGAAAAAGTAAACATAATCTTTATTTATTTTGGTAACCTGAGACTTATCCCACCACCAATCATTAATTTTTGTGAATTATCGATCCCAGTACCAATTAAGGCATCCAGTTGAATATTTTTTTTCAGCTTATAAGTAATCCCGGCATCCCAAAAATGGTCCGAATTGTCATCTTCGGGTAAATCCCCGTAAGCTTCAAGATAAAGGCCAATTTTTTCATTTATATCATAGCCGTAAACAAGGGTATATATATAAGTGGCTTGCGGGGAATCCTCTCCCCAAGCCGCACCAAGATTATATGAAATACCGGAGTTTTCGGTTAAAGTATGGCTGAAGGAAAACCTGAAATCTACCCCGGTTGTCTCAGGCCGAATTTCTTTTGACACAGAAAAAGGCAAATGTAAATGGCCTAACAAGCCTATTTCAGGAAGAAGTCCTTTTTCTTTGACAATTCCCACTTTTACGCCAACAAGTAACGGGCTAAGTCCAGCATCGCGATCCTCAAATTCCAGGTGGTTCAGTTCTGATTTAGTTTCTAAATAGTCGAAACCCAGTCGTAATTCCAGATTATCGAGTAATCCATATCTCAATAAACTGGTATTGTAGCCATAGATTTTTTCCTTTACGTTTGGATTTTCCGAATTTTCATAGAAAAACCCAGTTTCAATCTGAATTGATCCTTTGGAAACTAGGGAAGGAGATTCCGTTTGATCGGGCCTGTCCGTAATTAAATCCTCCGAAACTAAATTTATCTGACTGTGAACCTGAAATAAGCCGACAAAAATAAAACTTATCGATAAAATTAATCCTAGCGCATTGGTCTTCATCCATATAAATTTGATAATGCAAAATTGCAAAAAAATTTTATATGATCCAAATATATTTTTAGATTAGTCTAAAAATATATTTTTGAATTAAATAATTGCTTTTGAAATTTCAAAAAATCCCGATGGGAATTTAATTTTATATGCCTCTTTCCTTTTGAATTTGCTCGTAAGCTTCCTGAACCTTGGTAAATTTTTCCTGAGCTCCTTTTTGGTAGGCTTCATCCATATGTTGGAGTTTATCCGGATGGTATTTTTTGGCCATAGTGCGAAAGGCGGATTTCACTTCGGCATCGGTGGCAGATTTTTCAATTTCCAGGATCTTATAGGCATTATCGGCACTTTTAAAGAACATAGCCTTAATGCTCTCAAAATCCCTTCGGTTTAATTTCAAACATTCGGAAATTTCAAAAAGCTGATTCAACTCTGCTTCCGAAACAGATCCATCGGCGTTTGCAATGCTGAATAAAAAATGAAGGATCTGAAGTCTTACCTCATATCTGGTTCGTTGTTGCAGATATAAACCAATACGTTGCGGAGATATTTCCCGGTTTTTAATAACCTCGTTAAAGGTCCTGAAGGTCGCATTGGCCCGTTCTTTCCCATAGGCCTGCACAAAATAGGCTTGCACATAATCCATTTCAGATTGGGAAACTTTTCCATCGGCCTTAATGACAAGGGAAGCCAGCGAGAGTAGGTTTAATTCAAAATCCCCGGGGGAAACCCGTTGACCTTCCCCCGAAAAAACTGTACTTAAGCCTCCCGAAGACCTATTCCAGTTATCTATTAAAGTTCCTATAATAAATCCTAAAATAGCACCCGGATACCTAAAAAACATAAAGCATAGAACGGCCAAAACCCATTTAAACATGAAATATCTTCTTTTGAGTGCCAAAGATAGTATTTTGAAGAAGTTAAAAGGAATGTGCCCCAATAAAGTTATTCGCCCTTTTCAATAAATCCAGTTTATTAGTACATAGTTATT
>JBBRGD010000358.1:0-2736 GCA_038241065.1 Flavobacteriales bacterium | reverse complement strand
ATTTATTTCTTTGATTTCTTCAGCAGAAATAAATCCCTGATATATACCATCCCACCAAAAAAATGAGCTGCCAAAAGCACTGGATCTCTTCTGAAGATAGCATAGGTGAAGATGATGGTAGATCCGGCTAAACTCAGTATCCAAAATCCCAGAGGCAAAGAAGATTTTTCATGCTGTTCAGAATAGATCCACTGATAAAAAAACCTGGAAGTGTACACAATTTGCCCGAGGATACCAAGCGCTATCAACCAGGGTGCAATGTTTTTGCCGTCCAAAAGATCCTGTAACTTCAATTCACTTAGAAAGATCAAATAGGCTGCGATGAGTATAGGAATTCCGATCACGGTTAATTTTAAAACGATATTTGAACTTTTCCATTCATTTTGCAAGTGCAAATTCCGGAAATAAACCGCATACACAAGGAATTGTCCAAGCATAATAGCTAAATCGTTTCGTAAATAGCCATAGATAAACAGCAGCATTGATCCAAACAGGCTAAATTTCCAAAACAGCCTGGGGGTTTTTACTTTTTCTGCCTTTTCAGAGAGAAACCATTGGTTTATTAACCGGACTGAAAATAAAAGCTGCGCGAGAAACCCAATTCCATAAATTAACCAGTTGCTCATAAAAGTTTAGAATTAACCAAATTTAAAAATCACTCAAAAACAGTTAATAGAAAAGGGCTGTTAAAGCAGCCCTTCTGATTTTTGAATCCCTCATTGAGGGTTTTATTCCCCGAGGCTTGCCTCGAATTTTTAAAAGGATTTTCCAATTCATACCTAGTTGGTTTACCCCCGAGGTTCTTGGAGGTTCTTGATTTTATTTTACATATCCAGCAAATAGGCGAATATAAGCGGAGCTACAATGGTGGCGTCGCTTTCAATAATAAATTTAGGAGTATTTATGTCCAATTTCCCCCAGGTGATCTTTTCATTGGGAACCGCTCCGGAATAAGATCCGTAACTTGTGGTAGAATCTGAGATTTGGCAGAAATAACTCCAAAAAGGAGTATCTGTACGTTCCATATCCTGATATAACATTGGAACCACGCAAATTGGGAAATCCCCGGCAATACCACCCCCAATTTGGAAGAAGCCTATTCCTTCTTTGGAATTTTCGGTGTACCATTCGGCCAAAAATGCCATATATTCAATCCCGGATTTCATTGTTCCGGGTTTCAATTCTCCTTTTAAAACATAGGAAGCAAAAATATTTCCCATGGTGCTGTCTTCCCATCCGGGAACAACAATTGGCAAATTCTTTTTGGCCGCAGCATACATCCAGGAATCTTTGATGTCTATTTCATAATATTCCTCAAGTACGCCTGAAAGCAGCAATTTGTACATATATTCATGCGGGAAGTACCGTTCTCCTGCAGCTTCAGCATCCTTCCAGATCTTAACTATATGTTGCTGAATTCTTCGGAAAGCTTCTTCCTCCGGAATACAGGTATCGGTTACACGGTTTAATCCTTTTTCCATTAGGTCCCATTCATCCTGTGGAGTAAGATCCCGGTAATTTGGAACGCGTTTATAATGTGAATGCGCGACCAGATTCATCACATCTTCTTCCAGATTAGCTCCTGTACAGGAAATGATATGCACTTTATCCTTTCGGATAATTTCTGCGAAAATCTTGCCAATTTCAGCGGTACTCATAGCTCCGGCAAGGGAGATCAGCATTTTTGAGCCGTCTTTCAACTGCTTTTCATAAGCTTCAGCAGCATCTACAAGAGCTGCGGAATTAAAGTGCAGGTAATATTTCGAAATAAATTGAGAAATTGCGCCTTTTTTACTCATCGTCTCCTGGGGTATGATTTTCAAATTTGAACTTATAGCTCAACATTTTATAATATAATTTTGCTGCGAGAAAATCGGATGATTTGTCGATGTCATTTGGACAAAGTTCAACAATGTCAAAACCAACCACATTTTTCTTCTTGAACATCATTTTAATGAATTCAAGGGTTTCATAATAAAACATTCCACCTGGTTCCGGCGTTCCTGTAGAAGTCAGAATAGAAGGATCAAAAGCATCCAGATCTATAGTGATATACACATTTGGGGTCATTTGGCCAATTGCATCATCCATCCAGTCCTCATACAGATCATGTGCAAAATACACCTGATTTTCATCCATATGTTCAACTTCTGAAACATCCATAGAACGGATTCCCACCTGGATGAGGTTGGCTTTTTTGCTGGCTTCATGAACCGCACAAGCGTGATTGAAAGGGGAACCTTCATATTCCGGCCTTAAATCGGCATGGGCATCAATTTGCACAACTGTCAAATCTGGAAAAGATTCATTAAAAGCGCGAATGGCACCGATACTTATCGAATGTTCACCTCCAAAAAGAGTTACAAATTTGTCCTGTTTGATGTAATTTTTGGTGGTTTTGTGAACTGCTTCCACCATTTTATCGGGAGAAGAATCCTCGGTTACCGGAGGGGCAAGATAAATTCCTTTTCTATACACTTCGGTGCGGGTTTCAATGTCATAAAGTTCCATGTTTTCCGAAGCTTCCAAAAAAGCATCAGGACCTTTATCAGCACCTTTTTGCCAGGAACTGGTTCCGTCATAGGGAACCGGGATTAATACTACCGTAGCATCGTCAAGACGTGCGTGTTTGTCAGGTATTCCGGCGTAATTCTTTTTGCTCATCGCTTTATTTTAATAATTTTAATTTGAAAAGTTGAATATAAACGTTTAAAGTTAGAATTTTTTTTAAAATCC
>JBBRGD010000357.1:0-2744 GCA_038241065.1 Flavobacteriales bacterium | reverse complement strand
ATTCTTTTAAAAACATTTCTCAGGCCCCAAACCTTATAATTGTTTCGAAAAATTCTGCTTACACTTTTTCAGATCATAACAAACCGGAATCACAAATCGCATCAATTGATCAGGAAATTAAACCTGAAATCCAATTGCTTGACCTGCCTATCCCTAATTCCGAAAATGAAGAAGAACCGGCAACAATTACCAAAAAAACCATTCCTTACAAAAAGCTTAGGGTGTCCACAACGGCGGCTCCCATTTATTATGACAACTTTGGAAGTGGCAATACTATAGACGACCAATTTGCAAACAATCGAGGTAGCAGCGAAATAACAATTTCCTATGGAATAAATTTTGCCTATCAAATTTCAGAAAAAATCAGGATCCGTTCCGGGATCAGCAAAGTAGATTTGAGTTACAATACTAGAAACATTGCCTTTACCGCAGCGGTTAATCCATCTGCGCTAAGCGGAGTCAACTATAATGGCAATATACCAAACTACCGGATAGAAAACAGGAGTGTGCGGCCATTCAGCAATATAAGTTCCTCCGCCGAATTTAACAGAGCAAGTCTTGCTTCTCCCACTGCAGGATATCTCAACCAAAAATTAGGGTTTATTGAGGTTCCTTTGGAAATTGAATATGTGATTATAGATAAGCAAATTGGCCTGAATATTATTGGAGGTGGAAGTACCCTTTTCTTAGATGAAAATATGATCTCCCTTAACGCCTCAGATTTTTCGACTAATTTGGGAGAAGGCAACAATTTAAATAAAATTAGTTTTAGCACCAATATCGGAATTGGTATAGAGTACGATATTTTCCCTCAATTTCAGTTAAATTTGGAACCCATATTTAAATATCAAATCAACACATTCAACAACGGCACTGGAGATATAAAACCTTATTATTTCGGAGTTTATTCAGGATTTAGTTTTAAATTTTAAATCTCACAAGGAAGGGTTTCGCAATTCTTCAAGCATAATACCAAAGGTTTGCTTCTTTAAGGCTCGTTTGTCAGTCTGCGTTTTGTTTATTGTAGATATGGTTTCGTGCACCTTAGTCCTCATTATTCCAGGACTTCCGGAAAAAAATGTATAGGAAAATCTTTTTTTGTTATCGTGAAATGTAATAGGTACAATTGGAATTTCATGATCTATCGCCAAACGGAAGGCTCCATCTTTAAAAAAAGCCAGTTCAATTGTTTTATCACCCGGCACGCCACCTTCCGGAAAAATACAGATGCTGTTTCCCTGTTTTAACCTGCGTTGGGCCTCACCTAACACCCGAAGCCTGCTTTTTTGATCACCTCTGTCCACCACTATACATGTGCGTTTATAAAAAAATCCGAACAGCGGAATTTTTGTAAGTTCCTTTTTTCCCACAAACACAAAAGGATGGTCTATCACTGCCAGCATCATCATAATATCGATTATTGAAGAATGATTGGCCACAAACATATAACTATCGCCCTTTATCAGTTTTGCTGAAGAAATTTTCTTAGGAATAAATCCCATTCCGTACAGAATGGTTTTAGCCCAAATGCGGGTACAATAGAAATATTGACGGTAGTATTTTTCTGAAGAAGAGAAAATCATTAAAAATGGCAACATAACTATTATTGGCAAGCCCATCAGGATGTAAAACCAAATTCGCCAGATTAAAATTAAAACAGACTTAAATAACTTCATATACGGCAAAAATACTAAAATGAATTAAGCCAATTCCATAAAAGAAGTACCTTTGTGAAAATTTAAAAAATCCATGGCAAGAATTCTTACCGGTGTGCAAAGTACCGGAACCCCGCATCTAGGAAATTTACTTGGTGCCATAATCCCGGCAATTGAAATGGCAAACCGGCCCGAAAACGAATCATTTTTATTTATTGCAAATCTGCATTCGCTCACACAGATAAAAAATGCGTCAGACTTACGTGAAAACACGTATTCTACTGCGGCTACCTGGCTTGCCTTTGGATTGGATATTGAAAAAACTGTTTTTTATCGCCAAAGTGATATTCCACAGGTAACCGAACTGTCCTGGTATTTAAGCTGTTTCTATCCATATCAACGCTTAACTTTGGCACATTCATTTAAAGATAAGGCCGATAGGCTGGAAGATGTCAACTCCGGACTGTTTTCCTATCCAATGCTTATGGCTGCCGATATACTTTTATATGATGCCGAAATAGTTCCCGTAGGAAAAGACCAGTTACAACATGTGGAAATGACCCGTGATGTTGCTTCCCGGTTTCACGCCCAAATGGGAGAAACCTTTGTGATTCCGGAAGCCAAAATTCAGGAAGAAACCAAATATATTCCCGGGACTGATGGGGATAAGATGAGTAAATCCAAAGGAAATACCATAAATCTCTTTTTATCTGACAAACAGCTTCGAAAACAAATCATGGGGATTGAAACGGACAGTACTCCACTTGAAGAACCCAAAAACCCCGATACCTGCAACGTATTTGCCCTCTATAAATTATTGGCAGAAAAAGATGAGATAGAACAATTGCGCAAAAACTACCTCGCCGGAAATTATGGATATGGACACGCAAAACAAGCCCTGTTTGAGTTGATCGTCCAAAAATTTGAGAAGCAACGGGAACTTTACAATTATTATATGGATCCCCCCGAGGAAATAGATGCAGCTTTAAACAAAGGTGCTCAAAAAGCTTCTAAATTTGCGAACGAGGTTTTAGAAAGAGTAAGGATAAAACTTGGCTATTAAATAGCTTCAAACAGTTTTCCCGGAAG
>JBBRGD010000356.1:0-2753 GCA_038241065.1 Flavobacteriales bacterium | reverse complement strand
ACGCCACTGTACTGTTTTGCATAACCGTTTGTGGGTAAAGTATGATTAGTACCGGATGCATAATCTCCGGCGCTCTCCGGGGTAAAGTTTCCTATAAACACAGAACCGGCATTTTCAATTCCATCTATGAAAAAATCTTCATTCTTTGAACAGATTATAAGGTGTTCCGGACCATATTCATTGATCAACTCCAAGGCGAGTTCATCATTTTCAATGTAGATGAATTTTGAGTTTTCTATGGCTTTGGCGGCAATTTCCTTTCTTGGTAAATCAGTCAGCTGACTTTCAATTTCCTTTTCAATCTCAGTAATCAGATCTTTTGAAGTTGTAACCAGGATCACCTGGCTGTCTGCACCGTGTTCTGCCTGACTTAACAAATCAGAAGCAACAAATGCGGCATCGGCTGAATCGTCCGCCATAACAAGCAATTCCGAAGGTCCTGCAGGCATATCAATTGAAACCTGGTGTTTGGTGGCCAATTGCTTGGCAACTGTTACAAATTGATTTCCGGGACCGAAAATTTTATAAACTTTAGGCACAGACTCCGTACCAAAAGTCATCGCTGCGATAGCCTGAATCCCACCTATTTTATAGATTTTAGAAATTCCGCATAAAGTGGCGGTATAAAGTATTGCAGGATGAACTTTTCCTTCTTTGTCTGGTGGGGTACATAAAACAATATCTCTGCAACCAGCCAATGCAGCCGGGACGGACAGCATTAAAATTGTTGAAAACAAAGGGGCGGTTCCACCGGGAATGTAAAGTCCTATTTTTTGAATAGGGCGTTTTTCCTGCCAGCATTGAACGCCATTACTGGTTTCAACCAATACTTTTTCAGTTTTTTGTGCAGAATGAAATTTTTCGATATTCGATTTTGCCAGTTTTATTGCATCCTTTAATTCCTCGGAAACGGCAACTTCAGCTTCTTCAATTTCTCCTGAACTAACCAACGTTTTTTGCAGGGAAGTCCCGTCAAAAAGTTCGGTGTATTTCGCAATTGCCCAATCCCCTTTTGTTTGTACTTCACTGAAGATCTGGTTTACAGTTTGCTCGATATCTGCAACAGTTTGTGTTGGTCTTTTTAAAATTTCTGACCATTCCGATTTTTTGGGATTATATAGTATGTTCATTTTTAAAGCACTTTAGTTTTATTTTTTAGAAAGGGATCGCAAAGCAATCTGTTTTGTGAGATTTAACGCTACATCACCATTTTTTCAATAGGTACAACCAAAATTCCTTCGGCACCGCTCTCTTTTAATTCGTCTATAACTTCCCAAAAACGTTCTTCATTTATTACCGTATGTATGGAACTCCAGCCTTTTTCTGCAAGAGGTAAAACCGTAGGGCTGCGCATTCCCGGTAATAATTTAATAATATTGTCCAGCTTATCATTGGGCGCATTCATTAAAATATATTTTGAAGTGCGGGCATTTAACACAGATTTTATCCGGAATTGAAGCTTTTCTAAAATTGCTTTTCTCTCTTCTGAAATTTTTGGTGAGATCGCCAAAATCGCCTCACTTTTAAGCATGACCTCCACTTCCTTCAGATTGTTTTTAAATAAAGTACTTCCACTGGAAACTATATCACAAATGGCATCAGCAAGTCCAATGTTTGGAGCAATTTCTACCGATCCATTAATAATATGAAGTTCGGCGTCAATTCCTTTTTCAGCTAAAAAAGCATTGACCGTATTTGGATAAGAAGTGGCGATCCTTTTCCCGTTGAGATCCTGAATGCCGTTGTATTTCATGGAATTTGGAACTGCTAAGGAAACCCGACATTTGGAGAATCCCAGCTTTTCACCCCTTATTATATCCTCCCCTTTTTCTATAAGGACATTTTCTCCCAAAATAGCTATGTCTATAACACCATCACGTAAATACTGAGGGATGTCACCATTTCTAAGATACATTACCTCCAATGGGAAATTGCGGGCTGAAGCTCTTAATTGTTCTTTGCCGTTGTCTATGGAAATTCCCGCGTCTTTCAGGATTGAAATGGACTCTTCATTAAGCCTGCCGGATTTTTGAATCGCAATTCTAAGTTTATTTTTACTCATGATCTATGTTTATTAGTTCCTTAAAAACCTGACAGGCTTTTGAAATTTGTCAGGTTTATTTTAAATTTTCATTTTAAAAAAAGCGTATAAAAAAACCCGTTTGATTGCTCAAACGGGTTTTTAAATATGTTGAAAATTCTACATATCACATTCACCTCGCCTAAGCGTTGTAAAATATATGATGATGATGATGTAGTTGAATAGTTTTCATTTCGAATGCAAATCTAACTTTATTTTTTGGAAAAAAATGCTTTTTCACAAATTTATAAGTATTCTGATTTAGTTATTTCCTAAAATCAAAGGCATTCCCCCGTCTCCGGAGCCAATTACAACAACTTTAGCATTAGGAGATTTAGCCAGTTCTATCGTGGCCTGAATTCCTTTTTCCCTAAGAATTTGATCATTTAAAGAGGCACTTAGAATTTTGTTAGCATTCGCTTTACCTTCGGCATCAATTTTTTGTCTTTCAGCTTCTTGTTCAGCTTTAGTCAGCCTAAATACATATTCCAGAGATTCCTGTTCCTGACGCAACTTGCGCTCAATAGCTTCCTTGATAGTTGTCGGCAAAGAAACGTCCCTTACCAAAACCTCATTGATTTGAACATACTGATCTTTTAAAAGGAGTTTTGTTTCATCAAAAATTTCCTTTTGAATAGCCTCCCTTTTACTTGAATATAATTGCTCTGGTTGA
>JBBRGD010000355.1:0-2754 GCA_038241065.1 Flavobacteriales bacterium | reverse complement strand
TGGCCTTGCGCATTTTAATTACATAAATCCTATGCCGAAAAATACGGAAGAGATTTTATCCAGATTCAAAAAAATTATTGTTTGTGAACTAAATAGTGGTCAATTTGCTGGTATTCTAAAGATCAACCACAGCAAATTTGAATTTTTCCAATACAACAAAATTCAGGGCTTACCATTTTCTAACGAAGAGCTAATTGAACAATTTAAAAAATTAGTATAATTATGGAAACTACAGCTGTAAAAAAATATACATTCAAGGATTTTACAAGTGATCAGGAAGTACGATGGTGCCCTGGTTGTGACGATTACGTAATTTTACGTTCCATGCAGAAAGCACTTCCTGAAATGGGAATCGCCAAAGAAAACGCTGTATTCATTTCAGGTATTGGTTGTTCTTCACGTTTTCCTTATTATATGGAGACTTATGGAATGCACAGTATTCACGGGAGAGCACCGGGGATTGCTTCCGGAGTAAAATTAGCCAATCCAGATTTAAGCGTTTGGGTGATGACCGGGGACGGGGATTCCATGGCCATAGGTGGAAATCATTTTATCCATGTTTTACGTAGAAATATCGATTTGAACATCGTAATGTTCAACAATGAAATTTACGGATTAACCAAAGGACAGTTTTCTCCAACTTCCCTGATAGGCCAAAAAACTAAATCATCTCCTTACGGGAACACTCAACCCCCTTTCTCTCCCGGAGAACTTGCATTAGGTGCTAATGCACGTTTCTTTGCCAGAATTGGTGGTAACAATCCAAAGGCTATGACCCAAATTTTTATCGATGCACATAAATTTAAGGGAACTTCATTAGTTGAAGTTTTGCAAAACTGTGTGATCTTTAACGATGGCTGCTATTCCAATGTGACCGATAAAGACGTGAAAGAAGACAAACAAATTTACCTTGAACACGGCAAACCTATGATCTTTGGTAAAAACAGCGATAAAGGCCTTGTTTTAAACAGATTGAAATTGGAGGTTGTAACTATTGGTGAAAACGGGATTACCCAGGAAGATCTTTTGGTGCACAATGCCAAAGAACAAGATAAAACGCTTCATCAAATGCTTGTGAGATTGGAATATCCGCTTGCCACAGGAATTATACGAAGTTTCGAGGATGTTACCTTAGAAGAAAGAGAAGATGCCTTAACGGCACAGGTTAAAGCGAAATCCAATTTCAAAAAAGCTGATGACTTGTTCTTTTCAGGAGAAACTTACCAGGTAAAATAATTTTAAACCTGTTCAAACAAGGTTGACAATTATTGAAAATAATAGACAAAAAATGCTTTACCCAATTGGTTAAAGCATTTTTTTGTTTTTCTCAATTAACAAAAAAATATTTTCCAGAAAACTTCAATGTTAAAATGCACTTATAACTGATTTCCATCAGGTATAGACTAAAAGAATGCCAGTAATTTTATGGGGGAAAAAAGTGCACAAAAAAAATGGGATCAGAAGCAATAATAGTATTCTTAATAGCTGGGATCGTGCTGGTTGCCGGCGCAAATTTTCTTTCAAATTTAATTTCACATAAATCAGACAATCCACAAAAGCGGGAACCTTATGAAAGTGGGATGACAACTGTAGGCCCTACCTGGGTTCAATTTAAAGTAGGCTATTACCAATACGCAATTTTGTTCCTGATTTTTGATGTGGAGATCGCATTTTTATTTCCATGGGCAGTCGTATTCAAAGAAGTTGGAGTTGTCGCCCTTATTGAAATCGTTATATTTTTATTCATACTGGGATTAGGTTTAGCATACGCCTGGAAAAAAGGAGCATTAAAATGGGACTAGATAAAACAAATACAACTGCCGGAAATCCGGGTGAAATTCCAAAAGGTTTCCCAGGGAAAGTTATTCCCGCAGGAAATGGAGCAAACGTAATTGTCACTTCATTAGATAAAATTATTAATTGGGGACGTTCAAATTCACTTTGGTCGCTTTATTTTGGCACCAGTTGCTGTGCTATTGAAATGATGCAAACAGGAGCTGCCCGCCACGATTATTCAAGATTTGGTTTTGAAGTTGCAAGACCTTCCCCAAGACAAGCCGATTTAATTATAATAGCAGGAACCATAGTCAACAAAATGGCACCGGTTTTACGGCGTTTATACGATCAAATGGCCGAGCCAAAATACGTAATTGCAATGGGTGCCTGTGCAATTTCAGGAGGCCCGTTCTTTTACAATTCCTATTCGGTAGTAAAAGGCGCAGATCACATTATCCCTGTTGATGTTTATGTGCCGGGATGCCCTCCCCGCCCCGAAGCTTTATTGGAAGGCATGCTTATGCTTCAGGATAAAATACGAACAGAAAGCATGAAACATAAAATAAATCCTATAGACGGGTTTGATGAAGGTTTATAAAACTGAAGGTTATGACTAATGAAGCGTTACAAAATTTAATCAACACCTGGTTTCCAGATCCTGTAACTTCCCAATTGGAATTTACCGGGGAAGAATCCCAGTTTCTAAACATCAATGTACAACCGGAAGACCTTCACCAATTAATGCTTCAGTTAAAAAACAATACAGATACTAATTTTGATTATTTGTTTTGCTTAAGCGGAGTTGATTGGGAAAAAGAATTAGGAGTAGTTTACCATTTGGAATCTACTACTCACAGGCATATAATTGTGGTTAAAGTAAAGACCGAAGACAGGGAAAACCCGGTTTTCGATTCGGTTTGTGAGCTTTGGAAAACAGCCGAATTTCACGAACGTGAAGTATTCGATTTCTTCGGAATA
>JBBRGD010000354.1:0-2759 GCA_038241065.1 Flavobacteriales bacterium | reverse complement strand
ATTATAAGGGTTGGAACATGGTTAAGAACACCTATACAGCCAGCGGTAAAAGCGACCAAATAGATAAAGAGTTGTACAGGATAAAACTTAAGAATGGTAACAGATCTCAGATTGTGAAAATTATTCCGGATAGAATGGGAATTGATATTGTGACACTTGATTAATAATATTCTCATATTTATCCCAACAATTGAAGATAAGGGGAGCTTATTACAATAAGCACCCCTTATCCTTTTTTCCCTTTTTTGTCAGCAATATTGATCAAAAAAATGGGAACTAATCAGTTCATAAAATTTCGAGTGTTTCAAACGCCAAAATAAAAGGAGACTAAAATTTTACTTTGATTCAAGAAGTTGAATTTTTCATATAAAAGCTGAAGTTGCAAAATTAAGGCATATTATCCAAACCTGATTTAGCAATATTAAAACAGATCATTGAATTGGCAAGGAATGTTAGCTGCCGGTTAGTTACAATTAACGGGCAATTTTATTAAAGTTTCAACCCCGGAACCATCTGGCTTATTCCTCAAGCTAAGAATATGTTTGTTATCATATAAATTGAACAATCTTTCAGATAAACTAGACATACCTAATCCTTTAGTCATAAGTGTTTTGAAGTTTTCAGTGAGCAACGTTCCATTGTTTTCAACTTTAAATACTATAAACTCCTTTTCAGGGTAGACTGAAATTTTTACCGTTAGTTTTGTATGGTCATAGGAATACCCATATTTAATGGAGTTTTCTATTATTGGTTGAAGTATCATGGCAGGCATATCACAAGGCATTAGCGTGGGATCTATATCTTCCTCTATTATTAAATGATCTGAAAACCGCATTTTTACAATATTCAGGTAATATTGTAATACCTGAAGTTCCTTTTCCAGGGTGATAAATTTTTCGTCGCTATTGTACAATATTTCCCTTAAAAAATCACTTAGATCAGCAATTGTATCACGGGCGCTTTTGGAATCTATTTCTACAAGACAGGAAATGTTATTTAAGGTATTGAATAAAAAATGTGGTTGTAGTTGGGATGAAAGCATTTTCATTCGGGTATTTACCAGCTGGGTTTCCAGTTTCCCTCTCCTTTCCTCCTCCTCCTTTACCTGATTCACATAGTAATAGGTATAAATTATAAAGACCATCGCAAAATAAATAAGAAAATTTTCGTCAAGCTCGAACATGAAATCATTCAGGTTCTCCATCATGCTTAACTCCGAAATATTCGTTGCGCCAGTTATAAGATTTGGAAAATTTACCATGACCCTTATAACCAAACCAATGGTTAAAGAAAAAACAAGATGAATAAGGAAAATTTTGATCCAGGATACTTTTTTTGTAATAAGCCTTTTGGTACTTATTGCAATAAGAGACATATAACTAATTACAACAATCCAGTCTATGAGACAATAGTTTAAGGTGAATTGCTCCAATAAATATTGCACATCCCCACCTATAAAGGCCTTGATATAGAGCATTTTTATGATATAAAAAACATAATAGAGGGTGTAAAAACCTATCAGCAAAAGGATTAGTTTTCCGTCAAAATACTTTCTTTTAGTGCGAACCAATTTCATTTTATATACCTAATAGAAGCAGTAAATCCTTTTTATTGGATTTACTCACCCTGATTAATTTATTGTCCTTCATTCTAACATCCAGCTCCGAATATTCTGAGTGCACAATTTCCTTAATAAAATTGATATTCACGATAGCAGATCTGTGAATTCTGATAAAATTTTTCTTCCCTAACAATTCAATAAAATTATTCAAGGGTTCCCTTAATAGATATTTGTTTTCTGCCGTATAAATTTCGGCATAAGAACCTGAGGCACATATATATTTAATATTTTCCGATTCCAGCAAAATTGTGCGATTGCCTAGTTTGACAGGAATTCTTAATGGTTTCTGTTTTTTCTTTTCCTCAATATTCAGTTTAAAAAATTCCCGTATCTTTTTTTCGAAATTCTGATCTATTTCTTTGGGTGACAGTTTCAACAATTTGTCCACGGCCTTGTAAAAACGCTCATCCCGAAAAGGTTTTAAAATAAAATCAAAGGCTTCATAATTAAAAGCATCTATGGCATAATTTTCATGAGCCGAGATGAATATCACAATAGGTTTTGGAGAGATTTGTACATTTGACAATACCTCAAAGCCATTCATATCCGGCATATTGACATCCAAAAAAACAAGTTCGGGCTTTAATTCATTGATTTTTAGAATGGCAGTTTTTCCATCGGAACATTCCTCTATAACGTTAATTTGCTCAAAAGAAGTGAGCAGGTTAAAAACTCTTTTTCGGGCCAAGACCTCGTCATCTACTATAAGTGCTTTCATAGTTTTTTAATTAACTGACCTCTTCTGCAATTTAATCAAAATCAAAACATATTTCATTAAAATTCAGGAGTTTAACTTAAAAATTTTAAGGTTCCTCAAATAACTTTTAAATCAATATAAACTTATTAACGTCCCTTAATTGGAATTTCCAGGAATCTTATCTTCCGGAGAAGGAGTTTTATAAACCGAAAATAATAGGCAAAAAAAGATCCACAACTTTCGTTGCAGATCTTTTTTTAAAAAATGCATTTTCAAAGTTGGCTTAAAAGCGCATTTAATTTGTTTTTATTTTCGGTAGGACTTTCCCTTATTAGGAGTCTTAGCTTTTTGACCTGGGCTTTTTTAGCCAGCAAACATTACCAAAGAATAACTTGAATTTTGCAAACCCGATTTGTTAATTTGAGAATTCCGAATTAACAA
>JBBRGD010000353.1:0-2761 GCA_038241065.1 Flavobacteriales bacterium | reverse complement strand
CCACCAGTTAACATTTTCCCAAAAATCCCATACATAATTATCTTCTTAACTTTTGAGCTTTCACTTTTTACTCCCGATCCTTCGAGGCACTTTCCACTTCCCACTTTCCACTTTCCACTTTCCACTTTCCACTTTCAACTTTCAACTTTTCTTTTACTCCAGTCTTATTTTATATTTTTTAATACTCAATGCCAGGAAAAAAACCATCATCCCTATAAGTATCAATGTTTCTTTCCATAAAAAGGAAATCCCCACCCCCTTGAGCATTATTCCTTTAAGAATAATGATAAACCATTTTGCGGGAATTATATTACTTATGTATTGTAATGCCAACGGCATGCTGGATATGGGAAAAATAAATCCCGACAGCAAAATAACCGGCAGCATCAATCCCATTAAAGAGATCATCATAGCGGTTTGTTGCGATGCGGAAATTGTAGATATTAGAATTCCGAGGGCCAATGAGGTGACAATAAATAAAACAGTTTCCAAAGCCAATAGAATAAGACTTCCTTCAATGGGCATTTCAAATACAAAATATCCCAAAAGCAAGATCATTATGGCATTTATGATCGATAGAAATATGTAAGGAAAAACCTTTCCGGCAATCACCTGAAAGGGTTTAATTGGCGATACCAGTAAAATTTCCATAGTTCCCAATTCTTTTTCCCTGGTGATGGAGATCGAGGTCATCATCGCTGAAACCAACATTAAAATAACCGTCATCACTCCTGGCACAAAAGTGAAAACACTTTTTAGTTCCGGATTGTAGTACAACCTTGATTTTACCTGGATCTGGTGAGGAGCCACATTGCTTATATTGATCTCCTGCTGGTAATGCTGTAAAATAGATTGAATGTAATTGGTAATAGTATTGGCGGTATTAGGGTCTGTAGCATCTGTAACAACCTGAACCTTTCCTTTTTTATGAGTTTGCAGGTTTTGAGCAAAATCCTTTTCAAAAACCAAAACAGCTTTTACATGTCCTTTTTTAAAAATATCTTCAATCTGATTTTCATTATTTACAACTGCTTCAATTTTAAAATGTTTGGAAGCACTGATCGTATTGATAATTTTTTCAGTTTCGGCATCTTTGGATTTATCCAGAATGGCAAGATCAACATTGTTTATCTCATTGGTAATTGCAAAGCCAAAAAGCATAATTTGAGCTATGGGCATTCCAAACAGAATGAACATAGAACGTTTGTCACGAAAAATGTGATAAAAGTCTTTTTTTACAAAACCAATGAATCTTTTCATTTCTTGTTTTTTATAAATCCAATAAAGATTTCAAAACCTTCAGGATTTACTTCTAATTTATTATATTCATTAAACTGGTTCTCACATTTATTCCCCAGCCTCAGGGGTTAGTGGGCCTCGGGCCAGTTTTAAAAACACTCCTTCCATAGAATCTGTCTTGAATTGTTCTTTTAATTTTTTTGGAGTGTCCAGTGCTTCAATAACACCATCTACCATTATGGAAACGCGGTCGCAATATTCGGCTTCATCCATATAATGCGTGGTCACAAAAATGGTGGTTCCCTTATGTGCTTCGGCATAAATAAGTTCCCAAAACTGTCTTCTGGTAATTGGATCAACACCGCCGGTGGGCTCGTCTAAAAACACAATTTTAGGTTCGTGCAGCAATGAAACTGAAAAAGCAAGTTTTTGCTTCCATCCCAATGGCAACGACCCCACTAGCTTGTCAGCCACATCCTGTAATTGCAATTCCTCTATCACTGATTCAGTTTTTTGCCTTATCTGTTTCCTGTTCAAACCATAAATACCACCAAAAAAAGTAATGTTTTCCTTGATGGTCAAATCGTCGTACATTGAAAACCTCTGACTCATATATCCGATGCTTTTCTTTACCATTTCAGAATTGCTCTTCACATTAAACCCTGCAACTGTCGCTTCCCCGGAGGTTGGTTTTGAAATTCCAATGAGCATTTTCATAGCAGTGGTTTTTCCCGCACCATTTGCTCCCAGGAACCCAAAGATCTCACCTTTAAACACCTCAAAGCTAATTCCTTTTACTGCTGTGAAATCGCCAAATTTCTTGGTGAGATTCCCTACTTCTATGACTTTTTCTAATCTCAATTTCCCTCTGTTTTATGTTGTGAAGCCAAATCCATAAAAACATCTTCTATGGTAACTTTGGCAGGGTAAATTTCTAACTGCTGATGGTTTTTTCGAATTAAATAATTTTTCAGATCCTCCGGGTTAAAGTTCTCTTTGGAATGCGTGTAATGAATATATTCTCCAAAAGCGAAAACACTGCGGTTATCCGGATATTCCTTTAAATCCTGTATGAGGCGATAGGTTTCTTTTGCGCTCACGTTATAAATGGTCTTTGGATGGTTTTTCACAATATTTTCAGGAGTATCTATCTCCAATATCTTTCCTTCCTGGATTAACGCGATCCTGTCGCAAAGGGCGGCTTCATCCATATAAGGCGTGGAAACCAGAATTGTGATCCCCTTTTCTTTCAGACGTTTCAGCATTTCCCAAAATTCCTTCCTGGAAACCGGATCAACCCCCGTTGTGGGTTCATCCAGGAACAAGACCTTTGGTTTATGGATCAAAGCACAACTTAAAGCCAGTTTTTGCTTCATCCCACCGGATAATTTTCCCGCCCTACGGTCCTTAAAAGGTTCTATCTGAACGTAAATATCTTTGATCAGATCGTAATTTTCTTCAATGCTGGTTCCAAAAACGGTAGCGAAAAAATTTAGGTTCTCTTCCACCGTCAAATCCTGAT
>JBBRGD010000352.1:0-2789 GCA_038241065.1 Flavobacteriales bacterium | reverse complement strand
ACTCTCTATTTAATTCTATATAACGTTTTTGATCTGAAATTACTCCCGGCTGAATGATCAAATCATTCACCTCATCAAAGCGTTGCTTCACTATGTTCAACTTCTCAATCATAAATTTTTAGATGATTTTTCACTGCAAATTTACGATAATTTCATCGATTTATTTGAATCGAAGTTATGCGCTTAATAGAAAAAATATGTTATAAAGTTCGTGTTCCTTAAATTGGCGTTTTTATTTTAAAAGGCTACTCTCTAAAAATAGTCATCAATGCACCAATAATTTATTACTGGGGTGCCATTTGCGTCATACCTTTTACCACTTTCCTATTATCTTTTTTTATTTCGCGTTTCTAACTTTTTTTTCAATCTCTACGCTTTCCTCTATTTTCTCTTTTATATTTTCCATTCTCTCTTCTCCATTCTCCATTATCTATTCTCCATTATCCCTTGCCATTCTCCATTCTCCATTATTTATTCTCCATTCTCCATTCTCCATTATCTCCTCTTGTTCCCCTGTCCTTGTTTTCAACAAATTTTTTTCTGATAGGCAGTTTGCCACGGGAATTCGTATTTTTGCAAAAAACAAAAACAACCATGAATTCTAAATTAATTGCTCCTTCGGTACTGGCCGCCGATTTCGCTAACCTACAGCGAGACATAGAAATGATCAATAAAAGTGAAGCCGATTGGTTTCACATAGATATCATGGACGGGGTTTTTGTGCCGAATATCTCTTACGGAATGCCGGTTTTAAAGGCTATTGTAAAACACGCAAAAAAAACCATCGATGTGCATTTAATGATTATTGATCCGGATAGGTATATTCAGGAATTTGCAGAATTGGGTTCCAATATTTTAACCGTTCACTATGAAGCCTGCACACATTTACACAGGACAATTCAGGCCATTAAAGCCGAAGGAATGAAAGCCGGAGTGGCCATCAATCCGCATACAAATGTAGATTTGTTGAAAGATGTGATCAAAGATCTCGACTTAGTCTTGGTGATGAGCGTAAATCCCGGTTTTGGCGGACAAAGCTTTATTGAAAACACATACACTAAGGTTCGGCAATTAAAAGAAATGATCGTAAACCACAGCGCATCCGCTTTAATTGAAGTAGATGGAGGGGTCACCGATAAAAACGCGGCAGAACTCGTGAAAGCTGGTGCCGACGTTTTAGTGGCTGGGAGTTACGTTTTTAAAGCTAAGGATCAAATAGAAACAATTAAAGGACTCAAAAAAATTGCAAACTCATAATCAGGATTACGATCTTATAATAATTGGTGGCGGCCCTATAGGAATTGCCTGCGCCCTGGAAGCTGAAAAAAGCAACTTGTCTTATCTTATTTTGGAAAAAGGCTGCCTGGCAAATTCGCTTTACCACTACCCTTCCAATATGACATTTTTCTCAACTTCAGAGAAACTGGAATTGGATAATATTCCTTTTATCAGCAATAATCCGAAACCAAAAAAAGCTGAGGCTTTGGAATACTATCGCAGGATCACTACTTCAAATAAGCTGAACATCCATTTATTTGAAAAGGTGACCGCGGTAAGATCAGAAAATAATTCCCATTTGGTTACCACAACGAAAAATACCTACTCTACAAAAAATATTATTGTTGCCACAGGTTTTTATGACATCCCCAATTACCTTAATATTCCGGGGGAAGACCTGCCAAAAGTGGAACATTATTACAATGATCCTCACTATTATGCTACACAAAAAACGGTTGTTGTTGGCTCCAGCAATTCTTCTGTTGATGCAGCGCTTGAGATTTACCGAAAAGGTGGCGAAGTTACCATGATTATAAGAAAACCGGAAATTGGAGAACGGGTGAAATACTGGGTTAGGCCGGATATAGTTAACCGTATTGAGGAAGGAAGCATTAAAGCTTATTTTAATTCCGAATTGTTGGAAATTAGGGAAAACGAAGTAATTATTGAAACTCCGGAAGGAAGAAAATCGCTTGAAAATGATTTTGTTTTATTGCTGACGGGTTATCGTCCCAATTTCAAATTTCTGGAGGAAATGGGAGTAAACATTTCTGATGATGACAGGAAAATCCCACAATATAACCAGAAAACCATGGAAACCAATGTGCCGGGAATTTATTTGGCCGGAGTTATATGCGGCGGTATGGAAACCCATAAATGGTTTATAGAAAATTCCAGGATCCACGCCGGGTTAATTATTAGAGACATAGTTTCCAAAAAATAAAAGCGATTCTAAAATCGCTTCCCCAAAAGAGTCTAAAATTTTAAGTGCACTCTTTCTATATAATGATGACCTTAGCATTTTTTAAAAAAGATCTTCTTCGGTTAAGTAATTTTCCGTAAAATTCAAGATTTGTTTTGCCTGTCCTGAATGATTTCTCCAACCAGTCAGGTCCTGATGTCAAATTATATACAAAGACTTTTATCTCCGGATAGGTTGAGCTTACAGATGGTTCTTCCACCCCTATTTCCACAGATTTGTCCAATTCATTGTAGTAGACAAATTTGGCCAGAAAGTTATGTTTGATCAAATTAATAAAGTCTTCTGAAGGCTTATTATCGCGTAAACAATCCTTTAAACAATTTTTAGCAAGCCCCTTCATTGCTATCCGGATTTCTTCCTGGTTATAATAAGTTGTCATAACAATAATTTTAAATTAGATGTCAAAAATAACAGAACTATTCGTTCAGAATTATTTTTTAAAATAGGTTTAACACCTTAACATAAATAAAATACAATTTATAACGAGTTGATAAATGACTGTTATTGATTTGATTAGAATAAATTTATT
>JBBRGD010000351.1:0-2835 GCA_038241065.1 Flavobacteriales bacterium | reverse complement strand
TATTGGGTGTACCAACCCTTTCCTATATAGGATATGCATTCTTCAATTATTTAAGTCCTTTCATGACCTTGCTCTTTGCCGCATTAAGCATAAAAATCAGGATGCTTTCCACTAAAGATGCCTAAAATCAACGGTTTAAGTCTGGCATAATTCAGCTGCATAGATTATTCTTATAGATTATTTAAAGTATTATAGTCAAACTCTATGGAATGATAAGAAATTAAAATTTCATTCTCTCTTGGTAGTGATGAGTTTTACTACTTTTGTATCAGAAAATCAACAACAATTTAAATATAAAAATATGTCAGCAGTAGGTAAAAAATTTCCAAATTTAAGCGTAAATGCAATGAATGAAATGGGAGATACATTTAAGTTAAATATTCTTGAAGAAGCCCAAAAGAACAAGAAAAAGGTGCTTCTATTTTGGTATCCAAAAGATTTCACCTTTGTATGTCCAACAGAGTTACACGCTTTTCAGGATGCGTTAAAGGATTTTGAGAAAAGAAATGTGATGGTTGTTGGAGCATCCTGTGACACAGCAGAGGTTCACTTCGCCTGGTTGAGCACTGCGAAAGACAATGGTGGAATTGAGGGAGTAACTTATCCTATCCTTGCCGATTCAAACAGAAACCTTAGCTCTCAATTGGGAATACTTGATATTACCAATGAGCAATACGACGAAGAAACCGGAGCTTTAACAGTAGATGGTGACAATGTTACTTACCGTGCCACTTACCTACTCGATGAAGATGGTACAGTTTTCCACGAAAGTGTAAACCATATGCCTCTTGGAAGGAATGTAAAAGAATTTATACGATTAATTGACGCTTATACTCACGTACAACAAAACGGGGAAGTTTGTCCTGCAAACTGGGAAGAAGGAAAAGAAGCAATGACTGCCGACCGCGAAGGAGTTGCCTCTTATTTGAGTTTAAACTAAAATAAGTATTATGGCAAAAGATTTAGAAAAAGATAATTTAAGCGAGATTGTTGCAGATAACAGCATTGTTGTGGTTCAATATATGGCCGGATGGTGTGGAAATTGCAGATTGATGAAACCGAAATTTAAAAAACTGGCCGGTGAAAATACCCAAGCAATCTTTATGATGGTGGATGCTGAAAAATATCCGGAATCGCGAAAAATGGCGACTGTAGATAACCTGCCTACTTTTGCAACCTTCAAAAACGGAAATTTTATAAATCAGGTTCAAACGAACAAGTTTGAATTGTTAAAAAATTTAGTAGATGAAGTTACCGGTAATTAGACATTTACAGCGCAATAACGACTCCGAAAAATTGCAACATACCATCGATGTTTTGGAAAGTTTTACTGAACACCGGTCTGTTTCTGAAGAGGAGATGGATGTGATTGGAGAACTGATCACCAATTTATGCGGCGCTTTGGAAGTGCACAAAATGATTGAAGACGGGGCTTCCGAAATGGATGCCGCCAATAATTTCGCAAAAAAAGTGATTGGATCAATAGATCGATAAAATCTAAAATATAATACTTTAAAGAGGCTGTTTTTTTTAAAAACAGCCTCTTTTGTTTTATGATAATTTTGGTAAATCCTCACTACATAAGTCTTAAATTTGGCTTATTGAATGAAAAAAATCTATTGTCATGTCACTAATAACGTTAAAAGATAAAAAAATAAATACCTACGGAAGTCTTCCGGAAACTGGTGAGAAAGCACCACATTTTGAACTGGTACGCACCGATTTATCCTCAGCAACTTTAAAAGATTTTAAAGGGAAAAGAGTGATAATGAATATTTTTCCAAGTATAGACACCAACGTTTGCGCAATCTCGGTAAGAAATTTTAATGAACAGGCCACAAAATTAAACAACACCACTGTCCTTTGTATTTCCAGGGATTTACCTTTTGCACAAAAGCGCTTTGTGGATGACGAAGGATTGGATAATATCACCAACCTATCCGATTTCAGACAGGGAGATTTCGGAAAAGATTATGGGGTAGAAATGATAGACGGAATAATGTCCGGATTACTTTCCAGAGTTGTAATTGTTTTAGATGAAGATGGAAAAGTCCTTCACAGCCAGCAAGTGCCTGATATATCACAAGAACCTGATTATTTGGCTGCCTTAAAAGTGTTGTTGTAATGAGGAACAGTTATTTCGGGAAACGAATAAGAGGAGGAGGTTATGCGATAAAAGGAGCCTTAATATTAATTAAAAGTGAGCACAGCATTCAGGTACAGGTAATAATTGCAATCCTTATTACTTTTGCAGGATTCTTTTTTGACATTTCTAAAACAGAATGGATGTTTCAAATAATATCCATCGGTTTGGTGTTGAGTACCGAAGGCTTGAATACCGCGATTGAAGGTATGGCCGATTTTGTTCATCCAAACTTTCACAACAAAATAGGATACATTAAAGATGTGGCTGCTGGAGCTGTACTTTTTGCGGCTTTTACAGCAATAATTATTGCAGGTTTTATTTACATTCCACATTTTTTTTCAAAATTTCAATGGTAAAAGAACTTTTTTAAAATAAAATTCAGATTAAATATTTTAAAAGCCTTAAGTATTTTATAAATATTTAAGGCTCCTTTTTTGAAATTAAAGATTTAGAAATAGTCACTTCGCAATTAGAATATTTAAAAAAATAAACCGTTAAATTGGGATATATAATAGCAAATACAAAGCATTGTTGATATTGATATTCTTTTCTCTATTTTAGACAGATGCTTATTTGTATTTTTACAAAAATTCCCCTTAGTATTTATGGCCATTAAAAAAGCCCCAACAAAAAAAAACAGCAGCTCCAGGATTAAAAAACCGGGCTTTAAATTAACCCGGCAACAAAAA
>JBBRGD010000350.1:0-2836 GCA_038241065.1 Flavobacteriales bacterium | reverse complement strand
TGAAGACAGTAATAACGGTAGTTTCAAGCCCATACATTATGAAATATTGGATTAATTAGTAACCGCCCTTTTTTTTCGGTATCGTATGTTAATCATTTCAATGATTAAAGAGAAGAAGATTGCAAAATAGATGTAACCTTTTGGTACGTGATAATGCAAGCCCTCAATTAAAAGCATAAATCCAATTAGAATCAAAAACGACAATGCAAGAATCTGGACGGTGGGATATTTGTTTACAAAGTCGCCAACAGCTTTGGCAAAGATCATCATCACAAGTATAGATACTATTACAGCTATAACCATAAGAAGTAAAACATCGGTGAGGCCTACAGCCGTGAGTATAGAATCGAATGAAAAGATAATATCCAGGAGTACAATTTGAGTAATGGCATAACCAAAAGAGCTCACTTTATTGATGGTTCTTTCGTGTTCAACTCCTTCTACTTTCTGGTGTATTTCCAAAACAGATTTTACCAGCAGGAATACCCCACCTGCCGCAAGAATAATATCCCGCCAGCTCAGTTCAAAATCAAATATATCCAGAACGGGTTCTGTAAGTCCAATAATCCATGTAATACTTAGTAATAATAAGATACGCATGATAAGTGCGAGGGATAGTCCTAATATCCTGGCTTTTTTTTGCTGTTCCTCAGGCAGTTTACCGGCCACTATAGAAATAAAAATTATATTATCTATTCCAAGAACAATTTCCATAAATGTTAGCGTTAAAAGCGCGATCCATGTATCTAAATTTAGAAATATTTCCATCAAGGGTTGCTTAGAATTAAATTTAAGGGATTAAAATTAGATTAAATATCTTAATGCGCATTGCCAAATAAATCATAAAAAGGAACTTTTGAAGTTCTCAGCCTTTAAACTAAGAAATTTAAATCCTCTAAAAAAATCGATGTATTCCATCCAAGGACGAAGGGTTTTACCAAAATTTAAATCCGGCCATGAATATTTCTAATTTATTAGGAGAAGATTCGGTGCCCAGCAAATCTATTTCTTCAATATAATTTTGAAGATATCTTTCGGCTTTAAGTTTCCTGAGTTCAATTCTTTGATGAACAGAGATATCATTAAAGAAATCGGGTGTGTCTTCAATATTTGCAATTTGGGAAATTTTTGATGAGGAAGAAACGGGGAATACCCTTAAAATAACAGAATTGGTAGATAATATCCACTCTTCACGATTAACGTTTCTGTCATTTATTTTTTCAATTTGTGATCTTAATAGCTTAATGCCGGTGGTTTTTCTCATTGCTGGCTTCACTTTTTGTAGGGGTTAAAGATTGCGCCCGAAATCAATACCCAAGATTGGGAAATAATTTTTTATCTGGCATAATATTTTAAAATATTTTAAGGGTACTATGCTTTTTAAAAAATTACCTGGATTTCTGGAGTGTATATCAGAAAAAACATAAAAGTTTGTCCTTAGGCTTGACCCGGCAAAATTTGAACATTTTTGCCCGGCTTAATTATCGTTTTATTAACGGTGCCTTAGCTTTAATTTGACTAGTTTCTCTTTCTGAAAATTTATGCTTTGAGCATTTAATCCATCATTGAGGGTTTAACCCGCCTGACCGTCGGGCAGGTTCCCCGTCCCGCTATCGGGATGCCTCGAATTTTTAAAAGGATTTTCCAAATTCTTACCTCGAAGGCCTGCCCGTACCGTTCGGGCGGGCTTGCCCCGAGGTGCTTGAATAATTTTAATTTTTTAAAATTATTTGGAGGGTTAAGGGAACCCAAATTTAATAGTAGCATATATGAAAATGCTTGTTATTGTTCTGCTTCTTCCGCTGGCGTTTCATTCCCAGTCCAATCAGTATTTTACCATTCAAACAGAAATAGATGCACGGAATGCCCTGTTTGGAGGAACGGTTAATGAAAAAGGATATAATGGGGTTTTTAAGGCAGGTTTTTCAGCACAATGGTTTAGAGTAGATGCATTTTATGAAACATTTGGGCAGCTCAATTATAGGACCGCAGGAGTGAATATAACACATTTGTTTAGGTACAACCGGGCATTGATCCCGGGAGTGGGGATACAAATAAGTGTGATTGATAAACCTAAAAAATTAACTCCGTCCCTGGGTGCCAATGCGCTTCTGGAATATCATTTTTCGAAGTTTTTCATTTCTGTAAGGGCAGAGACAAAGATGAGGACAGATTGGGATATCACCGTTTTTTCAGGGTTTGTAGGAGTAGGCTACAAAATTGATGCAGGAAAATATAGATGAAGTTAGGCGCAAACCTATAAGGGGTCTCCATACTGAAGATATTTTTCCGTTCAATTTATTGCATAAAAAAAGCTCTCCATTTCTGAAGAGCTTTTCGTGCGGGCGAGAGGACTCGAACCTCCACACCTTGCGGCACCAGATCCTAAGTCTGGCGTGTCTACCAATTCCACCACGCCCGCATTAAATTTTACAACACTTAGGACTCATTGTAAAACTGCTTACCTTGATAAGCGGCTGCAAATATACATAAATGTTTCAATTTTCAAATAATTCTCCAGATAATTCTTGAAATTTTTAGAAATATCATTTACCTGTTTTATTGCTGAAAATATCATAGGCTGATAACCAGTAGAGAGGGTTTCCTGACTTATTGTTTCCCCAACATAAACTCTTTTGTTTTTAACAGGAAAAGCATTTTAGTACCTTTGCGTAATTCAAAATTTAACGAATGAGCGATATTAAAAAATACGTTGAGGAAAACAAAGAAAGATTCATCAAAGAACTTGTTGAACTATTAAAGATCCCTTCCATAAGTGCAGATCCTGCCTATAAAAATGATATTCTAAAAACTGCAGAAGCTGTAAAATCACGCC
>JBBRGD010000349.1:0-2837 GCA_038241065.1 Flavobacteriales bacterium | reverse complement strand
ATAATCCGAAATAGCCTTATCAATATTTTCGGCAGCCAATAATTCTTTTACCACCACTCCCCTGCTCATCCGGTACGCCTTATTTTTTATGTGGTTTTCAAATTCACCATTAAGAAGGCAGATCAATCTTTTCCGTTCGCTAATTCCAATCCAGGTCCCACCGGCTTCTTTATCTTTCGGATAAAGCATTTTTACAGCATTTTCAGTATAAAATTGTGGCGCGATGGCTTCCCTTCCCTTGGCTTCATCGCGGTTAGAGGTTAGAACAAAACCTTTGTCAAAAGTTGAGGTTGGAATTAAAGTAACTGTACACATATTCACTAAGTCTATTGCAGTAGTTGCAACTTACAAAAATAAATTCTAGGGGAATTGCAGGTAAATCAGTCAGGGAAAGTCGATTAAATTTTTTTATATTTACGATCGTAATCTATGAAATCATAAAAACAAAATAATAATTATGGGAAAAGGATTTTTTCAAGTTCCAACAGCAGTAAATGAGCCTATAAAATCATACGCTCCGGGAACACCTGAACGGGAAGAAGTGTTACTCACGTACAAAGATATGTTCAACACAAAAATGGAGGTGCCTTTATATATAGGTTCTGAAGAAATAAAGACCGGTGACACCGTCACAATGCATCCTCCACATGACCACAAACACAATTTAGGAGTATATCACAGAGCGAAAAAGAAACATATCGAGCAAGCCATTGCCGCTGCACTGGAGGCAAGAAAACAATGGGCAGACCTGGAATGGGAACAACGCGCTGCCGTTTTTCTAAAGGCTGCAGATTTAATTGCTGGTCCATACAGGGCCAGGATAAATGCCGCTACCATGATCGGGCAGTCAAAAACAATCTTTCAGGCTGAAATTGACTCTGCCTGTGAATTGATCGATTTCCTCACTTTTAATGTAGAATATATGGCCCAGATCTACGAAGATCAGCCGGAATCTTCCCCTGGAGTATGGAACCGAATGGAATACCGTCCATTAGAGGGTTTTGTATATGCTATCACCCCTTTTAATTTTACAGCTATTGCCGGAAACTTACCCGCCAGCGCTGCGTTAATGGGAAATACCGTTATTTGGAAACCCAGTTATCATCAGGTTTATTCTGCCCAGGTGATCATGGAGGTTTTTAAGGAAGCCGGAGTTCCGGACGGAGTGATTAATATGGTGATGGGAGACCCGGAAATGATTACCAATACCGTCCTTGCAAGTCCGGATTTTGCCGGGATCCACTATACAGGAAGTACTCCTGTTTTTAAAGGAATTTGGGGGAAAATAGGAAACAATATCAATACGTACAAAACCTACCCCAGAATTGTAGGCGAGACTGGAGGAAAAGACTTTATCCTGGCTCACCCCAGTGCAGTTGCAAAACAAGTTGCTACGGCGATCGCAAGAGGGGCTTTTGAATATCAAGGCCAAAAATGCAGTGCCGCATCCCGGGCGTATATTCCAAAAAGCCTTTGGGCAGATGTTAAGAAATTTTTAGTGGATGACGTGAATTCCTTTAAAATGGGTTCACCGGAGGATTTGACCAATTTCATCACGGCAGTTATTCATGAAAGTTCTTTTGATAAATTGGCAAAATATATTGACCAGGCTAAAAAAGATAAGGATGCCGAAATAATTGTGGGAGGAAATTACGACAAATCCAAAGGTTATTTTGTAGAACCAACAGTGATTTTAACCACAAATCCTAAATATTCAACTATGGAAACCGAATTATTCGGGCCCGTAATGACTATTTATGTTTACGAGGATAAAAAGTGGGAGGAAACCCTGAAATTAATTGACGAAACCAGTATTTACGGATTGACTGGAGCTGTGCTTTCTACAGACAGATATGCCGCCGCACAGGCCACAAAAGCCTTGCAAAATGCAGCCGGGAACTTCTATATCAACGATAAGTGCACCGGAGCCGTAGTTGGTCAACAACCTTTTGGCGGTGCCAGAGCGAGTGGAACCAATGACAAAGCGGGTTCTGTGCTTAATTTATTGCGTTGGGTCTCTCCGCGGGTGATCAAGGAAACCTTTGTTCCTGCTACAGATTACAGGTATCCGTTTATGGGAGAATAGTTTCTCTTTAAATAAAATTTTACCTTTTAATATCCAAAACCAAATTCGTTAATCCTTGTTCTTAATATCGAACAAGGATTAACGATTTTTGATTTACAAAGTTTTTATTCACTCCTGTTCTGCCTTTTCAATAAATTTTTTAAATCTTCACTTTCCAACTTTCAAACTTTCCAACTTTCCAACTTTCCAACTTTTCAACTTTCCACTTTTCAACTTTCCACTCTTCACTTTCCACTTTCCACTTTCCACTTTCCACCCATTGAATATTATGAGAAATTTTTGTAAGTACATCTCGTTAATTATCAGTTAATTATAATTTTTGCCGATAAAATAATACTTACATCGATTATATTTACCGTTTACCGAAAAGTTTTAAATCCTGCATTTTATTTCCGTATTTTAGATTGTTATATAGCTTACCCCCAAATTATTACAAAGAATTTAATCATTTTTCAATTTTCTCCCCCACGTCAATTGAAAGTTCTAATATCACATGGCAATGGAGAAACAATTACTTTCTGTATTCTTTGCGCTTTCCTTATTTTTTCTAAACCCGTTAAGTGGGTTTGGGCAGACGTGTACTGCTAGCGTTTCAATTTCTTCCAATGATAGTGATAACACAATTTGTGCTGGGACTGAGGTCATATTCACTGCAAATCCCACAAATGGTGGCAGTAATCCTTTATACCAATGGAGGGTAAACGGAGTAAATGTTGGAGCAAATAGCTCTTTAAACACATATACCACTACT
>JBBRGD010000348.1:0-2854 GCA_038241065.1 Flavobacteriales bacterium | reverse complement strand
AGAATATCGCTCAAAAATGGTGACCAGCGATCATTCTGTTGATGTTTTTGCCGTATTTGACGAAGTAGAAAGAGAATTTTCAGGCTACGAATTCATTTAAATCTCCAAGGCTTTTTTGCTTCGGCTTGCCGCAATATAAGAAGCAGCGAGTCCTAAGATCCCAATTGTAAGAAACACCAATAATATATTGGCGGCCTTAATCTTTACAGGATATGGAAGGCTGGGAGTGATCATCACCAAATCAAATTGAAGTTGCAGATATACCAAGCCAATTCCGCATACCAGGCCAATTGCACCACCCGCTATAGTCAATAACGCACCCTGCAGAAAAAAGATGTTTTTAATACTGTTGGGTGTAGCTCCCAGGTTGTAAAGTGTCCTGATATTTTCCCTTTTATCTAGGATTACCATAATTACGGAACCTATAACGTTGAATAATGCAATGATCAACACCAAAGTAAAGATGAGATAAACTGCCAGGTTTTCGGTATTCAGCATTTTATAGAGCGTTTCATTGAGTTGCGCGCGGTTTTTAATCACTATTCCCTCATCAAAAACTTTTCTGATTTGCAAGGTCGCAGTTTCCTGATCTACTCCGGGATTCAATTTCAGTTCGATTGAAGAAATCTGATTTTCATCTAATTCGAGCAATTTCCGAACAAAATTGATGTTGGCAAATACATATTTGCTGTCCAGCTCTTCATTTACGCTGTATATTCCTGTAACAATAACACTTTCTTTATTGAATGCATCGGCAGGATTTGTGATTTGTCCTTTTCCTGGGCGGGGAACCATGATATCCAGTAAATTAGTATAATCAAAAGCGCTTAAAGTGAGCAATCTTGAAATCCCGTTTCCCACCACCACCTGAAAATCACTTTCGGTAAGCCAGTTTCCATATACCAGGGAGCTGTCTATATTGTTCACTTTTTGATAATTGGCATCTACACCTTTTATAAAGGCCGTGTGGTTTTTGGATTTGTAATTCAGGAAAACGCGTTCTTCAATTATTTCTGAATGGGCGTAGATTCCTTCTATTTTTAAAAGTTTTTCCCTTTCTTCATCTGAAAAAGTTATTGTTTTTCCGCTTGACGGAAACACCTTGAGATCCGGATCAAATTCATTAGAAAAGGAAAGACTGAAATCTTTTAGGCCCGAAAAGCCGGAGAGTACAATAATTAAAGAAAAAGCCCCAGCAAATACGCCAATGGCAGCAATAATGGTAATAATATTGATTGCATTGTTGTTGCTTTTGGTAAAAAGGTACCGCCTGGCAATGTAGAGGGAAAAATTCAATTTATGATTTTTTCCGACGCCCCAATAAATCGGGTTGGTTGATAGGGTTATCTTCCCCTTTTATGGATTTTTCTATTTTTTCTATATAATCCAGGGAATCGTCCACAAAAAAGTCCAGATCGGGCATGCGGCGCAATTGATGTTTGGTGCGCTGCGCCAATTCGTGTTTGATCTTAAATTTTATCAGGTTTATTTCATCTAACATTTCCTGTGCATTTTTAGAAGGAAAAACGCTCAGATATGCTTTTGCTATAGAGAGATCGGTTGTAACCTTAACTTTAGAAACAGAAATCAAAATTCCCGTAATCCCGGAATCCCTCAAGTGGTTTGAAAGGATTTCTGCCAAATCCTTTTGTAAAACCCCGCCTATTTTTTTTTGTCTATTTGTTTCCATAGTGCAAAAGTAA
Source organism: Flavobacteriales bacterium (assembly GCA_038241065.1). GTDB lineage: Bacteria > Bacteroidota > Bacteroidia > Flavobacteriales > Flavobacteriaceae > Gillisia. The sequence goes on along the minus strand of JBBRGD010000348.1, from coordinate 1,151 downwards.
CATATTTAAATAGTATAGTATTTTTATAATCGGAAATTAGCTAATTTATCTGAAAGCATTTGCAACTAAAATTTCCTTAAAACTGAAGTTTGGAAAACCAATTTCAGCAAACGAAGAAGAAAATTAATAGTTTATTAAGTAAGATCGAATTGTTAACAGCCACAAATAATGACGGTCCGATAGCTAAATTTATTGAAAAGAGGGGAGAAGGAATACATCACATTGCCTTTTTGGTGACAGATATAGATTCGGAAATAAATCGTTTGGAAAATGAAGGCTTTGTTTTAATCAGCAAAGAAGCCAAGAAAGGAGCTGATAATAAGTTGGTTGCCTTTTTACACCCTAAATCGGTTAATGGGGTTCTGGTTGAATTATGCCAGGAAAAGGCGTTTTAGATCAATTGAGAGTTAAGTTATTTGAGGGAAATAAAAATAAAAAAAATGTTTGTCAGGTAAAAGCAAATACATAAATTTGCGCTCCCGATTGCGATCGGGATCAGGTCCCATAGCTCAGCTGGTTAGAGCACCTGACTCATAATCAGGTGGTCCTTGGTTCGAGCCCAAGTGGGACCACGCTAGTAAAGACAAGGCTTCCGAGAAATCGGAAGCCTTTCTATTTTAAGTGGGTACAACATAGGTACAACATTTTTGGGATCAAGACAAATTGTTGTGTTTATACAAAGATTGTGGTTAATCTATAAAGAAAGAATTCTACATTTTTAACTCCTCTAAGTTGCGCCCTAAGGCTTTAATCTTTGCGTTAAAAGATTCAGCTGAGGCATTTGTACTTCTATTTATAAAGTAGTTCAGGTTAGATCTATTGTTAAGATGTATTGTATTCAATGCCATGAATCCAGATTTCTCTGCATCGTTGTACCAATGTGCCAATTTGGTATAAGCTACTTCTAGGCTTTTTTGTTTTTGGTTGATCTCTAATTTCAGCTTCTATTAAAAGAAAGAAGCTTTCAGCTAAGAGGAGACTTGAGTCCTAAATGCTCTAAATAAAAAATATTCCAAGGCTTGTATATATACCTATAAGTGGGTATTGTTCTATTTCATTTTTAGAGATAATTTAGGTAATTATATTTTATAGCACCATAAATATGAAAACTACCCTTTTATTGCGTGGAATTTTATACCTAAAGGAAACAG
>JBBRGD010000347.1:0-2859 GCA_038241065.1 Flavobacteriales bacterium | reverse complement strand
AATCTGACAAACTCTCGCCAATTTGAATCGCGAGTTCCCTGGTGGGAGTAAGGATCAGGCTTTTAATGATCGCTTTTTGGTTAAGTGGTTGTATGTTTTCGTTTAATAATTGTATTGTTGGAATGGAAAAAGCAGCGGTTTTCCCGGTGCCGGTTTGGGCACAGCCCAATATATCCCTGCCGCTTAAAATGGCGGGAATGGATTGTTGTTGTATAGGTGTTGGAGTTTTATATCCTACTTGATGAACTGCCTTTCTTAGGGGTTCAGTTAATGCTAAATCGTTAAATGTCATGTATGAGTTATATGTGCTGCACCGGGTTTAAAATTTGTGGGCAGACTGATGTGTAACATGTTGCCTTTTGGAGAAGATGGCAACCGGCCGCGAAAGTAGTGCTTAATTTTTTAATAATCTCTACTGAGTCTAAATAAACTAATATTAAAAGAAATTAGAGATCTGAATTTGGGTTGTTGAAAGGGAGTAATTTCATAATCACTAAATTTAATTTTAGTTAAACTTTAGTCAATTGTAATTTTTTTAATAAGCGTTCGACTACTCAATAGTTAGATTTGCCAAATAATTGAAAAGACTATGAAATGAGCATAACGGAAACACGATACAAACACCGATGAAGATATGCGATTTACATATGACCTATAAAAAACAATAAGAATCTAGATATGAAAAAGTACACATTAGTTTTCCTGATTGCAACCGCCTTAACAGGCTTAATAAGTTTTGCGGGCTTGACTTTTTATGGAGTTATAGCCGTGAGGGTGTTGTTCCTTATTTTTGCAGATTTACTTATAGTATCTGTAATCTCTCATATAATTTGTTCTGATACAAGTTCAATGAGATTGAAAAGAGTTAAAAAATAATTCCAATTCTCAATTTTAAGAGACGAAATTAAAGACTTCTATTCTAGAGGTCTTTTTTTATGTTGTTCCAAAACTCTAACTTTATGGAAATTAAATTGATTTAAGTGAAATACCTATATTTCTTACTGTTTGTTTTGCCATTCCAAATGGTTTTTGCTCAGGAAATTTCCCTCAGGAAAGGAGCGGTTACTGATAATCTTTTAGTAAATGATAGCCTTTCTGAAACCTTTGCCATTTATCTCCCTAAAAATTATTCAAGCGAAAAATCCTGGCCTGTTTTTTTTGTATTTGATCCTGAGGGCAGGGGGAATTCCGTGGTCCAGTTGTTTCGACAGCCGGGCGAAGAACAGGGATATGTTATTGTCGCGTCCAATAATATAAATAGTAAAGATTCTTTACTGAATAATTTAAAGGTTGGAACAAGGTTAATGTCCCGGGTTTTTCATTTATTTCCTGTCGACAGAAATAGAATCTACACAGCCGGATTGGCTGAAGGAGCAGAGGTGGCAACTGCAATTCCTGCTGTTTACAATAATATTCAGGGGGTTTTAGCGGTTGGAGATATTTGGCTAAATACTGATCTTTTAAAAAAGGATGAAAATTTTTCAATTATAGGATTAGTTGGCACTCATGATTTCAGGTTTTACAAGATGGAAGAAAGTATCCGGATTTTGGGTAAAACCGGGAATAACGCAAGCTTGTATAATTTTGATGGTACTCACCAATGGCCCGATTCTAATGTAATTTCCCATGCTTTGGGAAATTTTAGCCTTCAGGCCATGTCTAAAGGTTTAATCCCCCGAGATCCTGCTCTGGTGGAAAGTTTATATTTGAAGGAAATTGAAACTGCTGAAGTATTGAGAAGGTCCTTACAACTATTTAAATCTTATGAGTTGTTGGATAAAATGAAGGATAAATATGAATTGTTTGACAAAAAGGATGATCTGAAGGACAGGCAAAAAAATCTGAGGCGTGAAAAGTTTTTTAAAGAACAACGCAGGGAATATAGTCGTGCCGCTATAAAAGAAACTGAACTCAAAGAACAATATATTTATTTCTTTAATGAAGATGTTCTTACCTCAAATTTTGAAAATTTAAGATGGTGGAAGCAACAAATAAAGGAGTTGAAAGAATATCAACAAAGTAAAAATCGGGCTGAAGCTGAAATGGCATACAGGCTGGAAGGACTTTTACAATTCTTGGCTAAAACCACTTTTCAGGAATTAAGTGAGTCACAAGCTCATATAGATAGATTGATATTTACCGCAGTTCTTCAAACAATTTTTGACAGAGAAAATCCTGAAGGTTATAGATCAATTATATCTTTAAGTGCCGGCGATGGTGATTATGAAACCGCTTTACTTTACCTGGAAGATTTATTGAAAACGGGGTATAAGGAAATGGATCCGTTATACAATATCCCGGGAACCCTGGATTTGAAATTAAGCCCTGAGTACAATGCGCTAATCAAAAAATATCTGGGAGAATCAAGATTTTACAATAATGAGAATACTTTACTCGATAATCCGTTCTTTTTTCAGCAAAAATAGCAACCAAATAAGCAATCCGCAGGAAATTACAGACAGGCCAATCATTACATTCCAGGTAAACACATAACCAAATTTACTTATCAGTTGCATTCCGGAATTATGGCCAAAAATGTGGCTTACCGAAAAAGCAATACTGTAAAGGGCCATATATGAACCTTGTTTTCCGCGGTCAGATCTATGCAGTGCAAAACTGTTTGAAAACGGAAATGCGATCATTTCTCCCAGGGTCATAAATAATATCCCAACCAAAAGAATCCCGATCCAACCTGTAGAATTAATCGCTACAAAACTCAGTCCTACCAATAATGTTCCGGAAATTACATGAACTATAACGGAGCGATGGCGATTTTCAAGGTATTTGATCAAAGGCATTTCCAGTAAAAATATCAATAGTCCGTTAAGACCGAGTAATAACCCGATCTCAAATTCGGAA
>JBBRGD010000346.1:0-2869 GCA_038241065.1 Flavobacteriales bacterium | reverse complement strand
AAGTAAATATTATTTATGATGAATTCTTTTGAGACCAACGATTTTAGAAACTTACCCGTTTACAACAAAGCTTTGGAAATTTTTAGGGTTTCGAGGGCCATTGCCTGTAGCATCAGCGACAATAAAAATGTTTTAGAGATGAGTCTTTCAGCAAATTTCAATCATCAGTTCGCAGGGGAAATTGTTTCCGACTCATTGCAGCTGGCACCGGGATTGGCCACTGTTCAATGCACTTCAAATTCATTGCTCAGACTTAGAAGGGCAAAACAAATAAGAAAAGCTCTAAATAGGATCCTGTCAGGATGCAAAAAACTTGAATTTGACGGAGTTAGGGAAAAAGAATTCCTCTCAATCCTTAGATCTGAGATCCATCAGTTTGATCATTTGTTTTCAGAATGGTTTTTTAAACTAGAAATTAACCGCAAGGAAAATTAAATTACTTCAGTTGTAAAAAATGCCAATTTCACCCCTTCAATAAACATGCTGGTTCCAATAATAGCGATAATTAACCCCATTATCTTCTCGATAACAGTGATTTTGTTTTTACCGATATACCGCACTAAATAATCACTGGAAATAAATGCCAGATAATTTAGCCACATTATTAACCCAAGCATTACAACTATTATGGCAAGCTGTAAATAACTGGCATTGGTGGTAAAGTTCATCGCGGTAACAATGGTCCCGGGACCTGCTAAAATTGGAATTGCCAAAGGAGATATGGAAATGCCTTCATTAAAATTGATCTCGGTTTGGTTATCAATACTGGATTCCTGAGACCTGATCATTTCAAAACCAACAAAAAATATCAGAATTCCCCCTGTAATTTTAAAGGCAGGGATGGTGATCCCAAATAAGTCAAAAACATATTTCCCCAAAATAATAAACCCGGTAACGATCACAAAGGCTGTGAAAGTGGCCTTTCGGGAAATTTTCTTTTTAGTGCTTTTATCGGCTTGCTTGGTAAGGCTAAGAAAAATAGGGATATTTCCAGCCGGACTGTTGATAGCAAAGAATCCTGTGAACACTGCAATCGCAAATAACCATAGATTTTCCATAAATATATAGCAATTACGTGCTAGTCAATTGGTATTTAATTTTTTGCAAATCTAAGTTGAATTTTGTTTCTAAAAAGCAAAGATTCTAAATTTATTTTCTTATTAATCCGGGATTTGTCAATTCGAGATTTGTTGATTCAGGATTCTTTAATTCGTTGATTCGGGATTCGGGATTCGTTGATTTTAAATGTTGAATTTTTTCCAGATTTTACGCAAAGCGCACAATTAGAAGATGCCCGGTTCTATCTAAACTGGGCGATTATTGCATTCTGGCATTTTTTAATTATACTGCATAAGTGGTGTGGGTTTTTTTGAATAATCCATGCGCTCAGAAAGTTTTTTGCTCAAGGTGAATTTAGGAGCCCCTAAAACCCACCATTTAAAACTCTATTCCTTAGAAAAATTAGTCCAGAAATATTGTTTTTTTATAAGCGGAAGACTTCCTGGCTGCTTCTAGTATTTCAACTACAATAACATTTACAGGAAGGCCATATTGGCTATTTTTATCCATTGTGATGGTTCCGTTCACTACTGAAGCCAGAAAAGAAAAAGGATCATCAAATGGTTTAGAACGTGGATCCAATTTTATTGTTTTTTTAGCGGATTCACCGTGGAGGCGTTGGTATACGGTGGTTGCATCTTCAGCGATTGCAAAGCCTTTGTTACCGTAAACCTCCATATCTTTCCTAGAAAAAGGCCAGTTCCATGAAGCTTGAATAACACACTGGGCTTTGGTGTATTGCAGTATTATGGTAGCTTCATCATCTACTTCTTTATAGATTTCAGGTTTGTTCTGGTTGGTTACTGCTGTGACGGAAATAGGCCTTTCTCCATTTTTAAGCCAGGTCATGAGGTTTGCCCCATAACACCCGAAATCTACCAATGCCCCAGCCCCATTCTTAACAGGATCTGTCAAAATTTCGAAAAATTCTTTGCTTACCCCAATCTCCTTAGGCCCTTCATGTCCATCATTGACCATCACTTTTCTAATTTCCCCCAACTTTCCGGCTTCAACAATTTCCTTTACATATTGATTGCTGGAATACCATGAAGTTTCAAAATTGGTTAAAACATGAATGGAATTTTCTTTTACCAAGGTTTCTATTTCTTTGGCATCAGCTAAAGTAGTGGCCAAAGGCTTTTCTAACATTACATGTATTTTCCTGGGGGCACATGCCCTCACAATTTTAACATGTTCATTAATGGCACCAAATGCAGAAACAGCGTCGGGTTTTACCTGCTCCAGCATTTCATTCATATCTGTAAAAAAAAGATTTCTATCCAGTGCATAACGCTCTATATATTTCTCCACCAGTTCGCTGTTGGTTTCATAAATTCCAACCAACAAAATTTCATTTTTGTCAGTTCTGTTGAATACCCAGTCTACGTGCCCGTGGCTTAAACCTGCAATTGCAATTCTTACAGGAGACTGTGCTAAAATTTGGGTTGAGAACATAAGGCAAATGATACCGATATGGAAAAACTTCATAATTTCAATTTTAATTTAAAAAAGTGCAAAGGTAAATTTATTGATCTTCAAGAAAATTCCCGCAATAAAACTGCTCAGAACCAATCCGGATTTTGTCCACACTCTAACAATATCTTGTTAATGCGGGATTCGTGGATGCGGGATTGGTTAATTCGGGATTCGTTACATCGAGATTTGTTGATTTGTTGATTTGTAATATTGGAATTTGTCCCCTTTTTTCCACGTCTGCTTTTGTTAATTTGTGATTCGTTAATTCGTTGATTTCTTCATATTAAATATGGAAATTTGAGATTTGAGATTTTCAAACCCTAGTGTCAATCCT
>JBBRGD010000345.1:0-2897 GCA_038241065.1 Flavobacteriales bacterium | reverse complement strand
TGCTGAAAGCGTCTTTGCAGAGGTACAGGACCAAAAGTACAAGCTGAACTGGCCACTAAAAAGATAGGATCTATCAAGACAGAGCAACCGCTTTTGCACCGCCGATGTCCTGATTGTAAAAAAGGAAGATTGCATACCTTTCTGCTGTTCGATGACTGTGGGCCTCCCGTAAATTGGAGCGTCCTTCCTGAAACTCATCGTTTTCCCAATAGGGCTAAATCCACAGGATTCGTCAACACAATATTCAGCTCTTGCCTATCGGCGAGCCGAATACTTAGTTATTGCCAATAGTGCTTTACCTCTTTACCCAGTTTTCTATTTCGATATTAGAAATCCGCTCAAATTCTTTAATATTTTCAGTAATCATAATCAGCTCGTTTGCAATTGCGGTTGAACCAATTAAAAGGTCAAAATCGCTAATCATTATTCCCTTTTTTCTTAATCCCACTTTTTCCTTTGCATAAGTTGGGATTGCGTTGAAAATTGGAAGAATTTTAACTTGTTATGAAAAATTGTCGATGATTTTATAATTCTTTTTGGGATTTGGGCTGTTTTCCGCACCAAAAATCAATTCCGCCAAAGTGATTTCTGAAATTGCACAGTCCTCGATATTTATTTGTTGGAATTTTTCAATCAGGTTGAATTTACCACGAAAAAGATGAATGCAGATGTTCGTGTTAAGTAAATATTTCATTATAAACTCGCAGTATTTCGCTTCTCAACTCTCGAAGATTTGATTTCGCTTATTATTTCGTCTGAAGTTCTATCATCTTCCCAAGCCCCAAAAACCGATTCGATGTCAAATGTTTTTTTCGATTTTGTTTCTATTGATTTGGTCAATTTAATTATCAGACTTTTTTTGGCGTTATTATCCAAATTTTTCAAGTATCCGAAATATTTGTCCAATATTTTATTTGATATAGTTAAACTCCCCATTTTTTAAATTTTTATGCAAGTTAGTTAATTAATCGCAATTTTTTTTGCATTATTGAGCGATCAAGCTAAAGAATTCCATCATTTTTAATTCCGAAACAGGACTCGACTGTACATTAATCCTCGAAAATGATTTTGATTTTTCTATTAATTCGAAATACGCCATCCCAATCTAATACCAATTATTGGAGAGAAAAAAGAACTACCAGACTCGTTGAAACCATAGCCTGCTCCTAAATTAAGATCTAATTTAAAGCCAGCTCCGTAATAGCGCTGCAATCCCCATACAGGACCAATGACACCGAAATAACCTTCGTTATACTCTAAATCCCCGATAATCGGTTTTCCGGCTTGGATAGTACCACTCAAAGCAATATAATTACCACTATTATTGGAAATATTTTTTCCTTTTTCCAGACGTTTTTTTAAGTTATAATAATGACGGTATTGTACGTTAAAAATTGGGTAGACACCAAACCCTTCTCCCAACATGCCTTTCCTATAAGCAAACCCCGAACCTGCTCTTAAATCTAAAGTTGTCGAATTCGTTAGACCGTATTCATATTCCAAACCGGGGGTTAAAATGTTTACTGAAAATAATCCATCTTCTACTGAAGGTTGATTTTGTGCGTTAATGGATAAGAATGTAAAAAAGCAAAAGCTGAGAAGTAGTAATTGTTTCATTAAGTAGTTTTGTTAAAATTTAAGGTTTGCAAGATAAAAAATTCACTTTCTTAACCGGGATTATCTGGTTTATTTTTAGGGTGTCGCAATATTGATTTTTATAAATTGATTTTCCTCATGAGAATCAGACGTAGTAAACCAGCACGGAGCTTCGATTAAGCACTAAGATGGCATTTTTTATATGTTGTTGTAAAACGTATTATTTCTCAGTTTTATATATCTTTAACAAACCTGATTTAGTGTATTCACCTACCTTTATATAATATCGTCCATCAGGTTTTAAAATCAAGAAGCCTCCATTCAGACCATCATACTTAAAGAATTTAGATCGAATTAAATCATTTTTATCCGTAATCCATTTGATTTTATTTCCGTGATAATAATATAAATTTTTAACTCTATTATTTTTGATCCAAATGTGGTTGCAATTCTCAATTTTATTTAGATCTTCCGATAAATTACCATAAAAAATGTCCCAAGGAACTTGATAGTTTGTATTATTTCCTTTGGGATCATTGTCAATGAAATTAATGACTATTTTTTTTGAAAAATCAAGATTGTAGTTTACAATCTCATTCAAGTACATTTTTAATTCGCTAAAGAATTCAGAATTAAGACTACCTTTTTCATCACTTGGGATAGTTATAACCTCCCCTTGTGAGTTTTTTATTTTGTATCCATTAAATGCTGGATCAATTATATTTTTATTAGTTGAACAACTAATCAATAAAACCGCAAATATAAATATGATTTTTTTCATAATGTTTGGTATAAAAATAGTGTTCGCTTGCAGCTCTTCGATTAAGCACTAAGATAGCATTTTTTATATGTTGTTGAACGAATCCTCCCTATCGGTCGGAAGTCCGCCTGAACAGTTCAGGTTGGTTTTTTTATAAAAGTAATAGATTTATTAAATTGTAGCTAACTTTTAAATCTATTATCATGTTTAAAAAAAGTAAAACCATTGCTGAAAGCGCCTGTGCAGAGGTACAGGACCAAAACTACAAGCTGAACTAGCCACTAAAAAAATAGGATCTATCAAAACAGAGCAACCGCTTTTGCACCGCCGATGTCCTGATTGTAAAAAAGGAAGATTGCATACCTTTCTGCTGTTCGATGACTGTGGGCCTCCCGCAAATTGGAGCGTCCTTCCTTAAACTCATCGTTTTCCCAATAGGGCTAAATCCACCGGATTCGTCAACACAATATTCAGCTCTTGCCTATCGGCGAGCCGAATACTTAGTTATTGCCAGCCGTTATTTATTTCAATTCAAGGCTTT
>JBBRGD010000344.1:0-2898 GCA_038241065.1 Flavobacteriales bacterium | reverse complement strand
TACCATCCCGGGTTTTCCAAAATATTACGCTGAATTACCGCAGGCATAATAGCCTGATGGTAACCTAAGCCAATATAAGTTTTAAAAACCTTATTTTTGGCGGCTAATTCACCTATATGCTCGGCATATTCATTTTCGCTAAGGGCTGGAGGAAGATTTAATGGATTTTTTAACCTGATATCATCTGGAATTGTTTCGTAAATTAACTGTTCTAAATTATTGACACCCACAGTAGAAAGCATTTCTGAAAGATCACTTTCTTTTGGGCCAATATGTCTATGTGCAAAGGAATCGGTTCTCATTAAAATATAGTTTTGTTTTGCGCTGCAAAATTACATATTTTAAACTTAAATTTTGCTATTTAAAAGCTTAGGTATGTGGAGATATAAAAGGTGGTGATTAGGAGGCTGTTTGTGAAATAAATCAAATCGAAGCAATGCAAGGTTTTAAAAATATATTTAATTTTTATATAAACGCAAGTTTTCATGTTGCGCTGGCAGTGGTTTGCTTAACAGATATTACGATTCAAGAGTTTGATATTCCCAGAAATCATAAGCTTCTTCTGTTTATATTTTTAGCAACTATCACTGGGTATAATTTTGTAAAATATGCGGGAATTGCAAAACTCCATCATTTAAGCCTAGCGAAAAATTTCCGGCAAATTCAAATTTTATCCTTCATCGCCTTTGCCGGTTTGGTTTATTTGATTTTTCATCAATCTTTTTTAGTTTTACTTTTTTCTGGAATATTGGGCTTTTTTACACTTTTGTATGCATTGCCTTTGTTTGGAAATAATACAAATCTTAGGAGTTTAACCGGATTAAAAATTTTCGTGATCGCCTTTGTCTGGGCCGGTGTTACTGTTTTGTTGCCATTGGCAGATCAAATCAGTCTTTGGAAATGGGATGTTGTCGTGGTGTTTTTACAACGTTTTTTCCTTGTTTTGGCACTTATTCTGCCATTCGAGATAAGGGATCTGCAGTTTGATATCGCTCAATTGGGAACAATTCCCCAGAAGTTTGGTGTGCGGGGAGCCAGGATTGCAGGGCTGGTTTTAATTTGCATATTTGTATTGCTCGAGTTTTTTAAACACCAAACATCAAAGGCAAATACTATCAGTTTGATTTTTGTGGCGATCCTGCTTATAATCCTGATTAAGTATTCTAACATCAGCCAATCCAAATATTATGCGTCTTTTTGGGTAGAAAGTGTACCTATTTTTTGGTGGTTTTTGTTTATACTTCTAATGGGAATTACTTAGAAATTTCCTCTTCTATGATCTGCTTCCATATCTTCTTATCTTCTCCAGGACAGGATTTTAGGTTAGATTTTTCAATGAGAGTGGTAAGTTTTATATTTTGTTTAGTATATTTTTTGCAGGGTTTACAAAACAAGATATGCAAATGAATCTTGATCTTTTCATAAAACGATGCTTCGTTGTATTGTGCCTTATCGCAATTAAATGCAGCTTCTGAGCAGTCGATAAATAATGATTTTCTTTTTGTCATTTAAAACCAGTTTTTTTCCAGACATTGGGCAAGCGTAGTTCTCGCTCTATGGATTATTACCCAAAGGTTAGACGGAGTAATGTTGAACTCATTACAGATGGTTTCTGTATCAAAACCATCTATAGTTTTCATTTTAAAGATTTTGGCCTGTTTTTCAGGTAAACCTTCCATACAATTCAGGATCGCAAGCCCCAATTCTTCATTTTCCATTATGTCTTCAGCGGTTTTGTCAAACCTGTCCGGGGCTTGTTCCTCCAACCAATCACCTTCACTGGAGTCTTCTTTATATTTTATTTTAACTTCAGCACGGCCTTTATTAGAATTAATCTTACGATATTGATCGATTATTTTTCTTTTTAGGATGGAAATTAACCAGGTGCGCTCCGAGGCTTCTCCCTTAAAATTCTTCATGGATTTTAATCCGGCTAAAAATGTTTCCGAAATTAGATCATTTGCCAGTTCCCGGTCATTTACCCTTGCAATGGTATAATTGAACAGATAATCTGAATATTTATCCACCCATTTTGTAGGATCGATTTTGTTTATGGACATAGGCGTTTAACATAATATATTCAAAAATAGCAAAAAGAATATATGAAACGTTTATATTTAGGATAAGATTTTGCCGGTTGAATTTTGCATTGACAAAAGCAATTTTATTTTTTAATAAGCCCGGCCCTTTTTAGCAAAGCATCCGGCTTTGGTTCTTGTCCCCTAAATCGCTTGTAAAGTATCATTGGATGTTCTGTTCCTCCTTTTGAGAGCACATTTTCTTTAAATTTTTGAGCGATTTCCCGGCTAAAAACACCGTATTCCATAAAATATTCAAAGGTGTCTGCATCCAAAACTTCTGCCCATTTATAAGAATAATACCCGGCAGAATAACCTCCCTGGAATATATGTGAAAATGAAGTGCTCATGCAGTTTTCCGGTACGTCTGGATATAATTTTGTCGGTTCAAAAGCTTTATCTTCATGGGTTTTTACATCCTTTATACCGGTTGGGTCAATTCCGTGCCAACTCATATCCAACATTCCAAAACTTATTTGTCTGAGTGTTGACATGCCTTCGTGAAAATTTGCCGCCTTTTTTATTTTATCTATTAATTCCTGCGAAATTACCTCTCCGGTTTTATAATGTTTGGCAAATAACTGAAGTGCTTCTGGCTCGTAACACCAGTTTTCCAAAACCTGGCTTGGCAATTCCACGAAATCCCAATAAACGCTGGTTCCGGATAAACTTGGATATGTAGTGTTTGCGAGCATCCCGTGGAGGGCGTGGCCGAATTCGTGAAATAAAGTGGTTACCTCATTAAAAGTTAACAACGAAGGAGTTTTTTTTGTGGGTTTGGTGAAATTGCAAACTATAGAAATATGCGGACGTAAATTTT
>JBBRGD010000343.1:0-2907 GCA_038241065.1 Flavobacteriales bacterium | reverse complement strand
TGGTCTCCTTGCATACCTTACCCCAAAATTTAAGGAAACCAATAATTATTTAGCTAAATTCTATAAAAAAAGGACACAAAGAATTTATACGAACGCTTCCTAATTTATTCTTCTTCCATTGCATTCCATCCTCTTGCAATTAACGGAATTTTTGTGTTTGCCCTGGTAATAAGATGCATACCCTCATTTTCTTCGGTCATATGCCCAATTACGGTAAAATGCGGATTGGCTTTTATTTTATCAAAATCCTGCTGGGCGATTGTGAACAACAATTCATAATCTTCTCCGCCGCTTAATGCAATTGTAGTGCTGTCCAGCTCAAACTCTTCGCAGGCCGAAATAACCGACTGATCCAAGGGAATCTTTTCTTCAAATAGATTGGCACCTACCTTAGAACTTTTGCACAAATGGATAATCTCCGAAGAAAGCCCATCACTAATATCGATCATGGAAGTCGGTTTTACTCCAAGCGTTTTAAACAAAGGCGGAATATCTTTTCTTGCTTCCGGTTTCAACTGGCGCTCAATCAAATAGGTATAAACATCAAGGTCTGGCTGGGAATTGGGATTTGCCTTAAACACTTCTTTCTCCCGTTTCAGGATATTCAAGCCCATATAGGCCGCCCCCAAATCTCCTGTTACCACCAAAAGATCATTGGGTTTTGCGCCACTTCTGTAAACCACATCTTTCTTTTCTGCCATCCCAATCGCGGTAATGCTTATCAACAATCCCTTGGTAGAGGAAGATGTATCACCTCCAACAACATCTATATTATAAATTTTAGCGGCAAGTTCAATCCCTTCATACAATTCCTCCAAAGCTTCCACAGGAAACCGGTTGGAAACGGCAATTCCCACAGTAATCTGGGTAGCTGTACCATTCATTGCATAAATATCAGATAAATTCACCATCACCGCTTTATATCCCAAATGTTTTAGGGGCATATAAGACAGATCAAAATGAACCCCTTCCAATAGGAAATCGGTGGTTACAAGGATCTGCTTATTTTTAAATTCAAGTACTGAGGCATCATCCCCAATGCCCTTAATTGTTGAAGGCAATTTGGGTTGTAAGTTTTTGGTAAGCAGATCGATCAGGCCAAATTCGCCCAATTCTGAAAGTTTTGTTCTGCTTTGTTGACTATCTTCTAACATGTTCTTTGATTTTGAAATGCAAAATAAACGAATATTCTTTCAGCAACAGTTACGATTAACGAAAGTTGTGTGAGTAGAGACGAGAACTTGTCGGCTTAACCACTTTTTTCTTAGGATTCTAAAATACCTTTTTTCTGCTAAACCAGTTATTTGCGATTAACGATATTAGTGACTGGCGGCACCCCTTAAATATGTTTCCGGAGTCATTATAGCCAATTCACTTTTTTTGTAATCTTTAATATTTCTTGTCAGCACTATACTTATTTTTTCATTTCTTATAGCTGAAAAATTTTGTAGCGCATCTTCAAAATCTTTAAAATTGGAGTTTAAAGAATCAAAAACTATTTCCTTATCAATTTTCAACACTTCAATAATTGTCAACAACTGTTTTATTTTATCAATTATTATCTCGTGTTTTGCTGTTTTTCTTAGTAAATAATATACGTTACAAACTATTACGGGAGTTGTAAATCCTTTTAACTTATTTTCTTCGCATAAGTTGAAAATATCTGTAGCAAATTCTGCGAAGGGTTCTCTGTCAAAGAAGAAATCTAATATGACATCGGTATCAATAAGAACATGTTCCATTATAGATATTTTTCTTCTAAACGGTTTCTAAGTTCTTTTTTGTAATCCATATTTTTGGGCATTTTGAAAGATCCTTTCAAAGATTTCACTACAGGATTTAGTTTTTTATTTTTTTGCTTATATTCTTCTTTTGTAAGAACTTTTAAATAGTTTTCAATGATATCTGAAAGGCTACGATTTTTTTCTTTAGCGTAATATTTTGCCCTTTTTATGATTTCTTGTTCTATTGTTAATGTGAGTTTAGTATTCATCACTTTTTCAATTGAAAATTCCAAATACAAATATAAAGAAGAATTTTATTTATACGTGTTATTTTTAAATTATTAACACGTTTTATAATCCGCTTGCCGCTAACAGGGGATTTACAAGATTTTAATGCTGAAAAATCAATTCAATAACGCTAAAATTCCGGTAAAGTGAGCTCTGGGTAACCCTAAAAAGCAGATTGGTTTTTTAAGGATTAAAAAATTCCAAAACCCTATTGGGTCTGCTTATGTCCTCATTCTTAAAACAAATAGAAGGTTATGGTAATCCGTTTGTTTTATAGTATATTTGTACTCAATTTAGAATTAATCTTATTAACAATGATAAAGGTAAGCGAAGGAGCTAAAACAAGGATTGCATTATTGATGACCGATGAAGGCTATGATGCGACCAAGGACTTTGTGCGCGTAGGAGTTAAAAGCGGAGGATGTTCTGGGTTATCGTATGAGCTCAAATTTGACAAATTACAGGCAGAAAACGATAAGTTGTTTGAGGACAATGAAATAAGGATCGTGATAGACAAGAAAAGCGTTTTATATTTGGCAGGAACTATCCTGGAATTTTCAGGAGGACTGAATGGCAAGGGATTTGTGTTCAACAATCCAAATGCACAGCGCACATGTGGGTGTGGAGAGAGTTTTTCGTTATAGGTTCAAGGTTTAAAGTTCAAAGTTCAATATTTTAATTTGATAATGAGATGAGTACTATAAAAAGATTTGAGGATCTAGAAATATGGAAAAAATCCAGGGAGATCTGTCAGGACATTCATCTTATTCAGAAAAATACGAAGCTCAAAAATGACTTTAAACTTTACAATCAAATAAATGGTTCTTCCGGTTCAGTTATGGATAATGTAGCTGAAGGTTTTGAAAGAAACGGAAATAAAGAATTTACTCAATTT
>JBBRGD010000342.1:0-2910 GCA_038241065.1 Flavobacteriales bacterium | reverse complement strand
ATTCTTCTCCCTGATAACTCTCAATTAAATCTTTGAGGATTTTTAGCAGGCGCTCATCGGCATCCTCAATATATTTTAGGACAGTCTTTTTGACGGCTTCGGCTTCCATAATAGTTATAAAAAATTGGTTACTGTCACTTTACGGTTTAATTAGACTTGGCGTAAATTTTTTTATCATTTCAATAACACCATAACCGGCGCAGTATGGGTAAATTCCCAAAAATAAAAACCGGAAATGGCTTTTAAAGAATATGATGTTTTTATAATTGGAACCGGAACTGCCGGAAAAAATGTTGCCAAAGATTGTGTTGCCTCCGGACTCAAAGTGGGTATTGCCGATAACCGCGAATACGGCGGCACCTGCGCCAACAGAGGCTGCGATCCCAAAAAAGTACTGCTGGGTATTACAGAGATCATGGACAGGGCCGCAAAAATGAAAGGGAAGGGAATTACCAAAGCTCCGGAAGTGAGTTGGGAAGATGCCATGGCCTTTAAAGAAACCTTTGTAAACGCTGTCCCCGCCTCTACCGAAAAAAATCTTGACGGATTGGCAATTGATCTTTACCACCAATCCCCGCGGTTTCTCAATGAAAATACCCTCTCTGTAGAAGGAAAAACCATTACCGCTAAAAAAATAGTCGTCGCCTCCGGCCAGGTGCCTATGGAGCTTCCTATTCCCGGGAGAGAACTTGCCCTTGTGAGCGATGATTTTCTGAATTTAATGGAACTTCCTAAAAGTATGATCTTTATTGGTGCCGGATATATAGGGATGGAATTTGCGCATATGGCTGCCCGCTTCGGGGTTGAAGTAACAATGTTGGATGTCGCACCCCGGCCCCTGATGAATTTTGATGAAGATATGGTTAACCTTCTCGTAAAAACATCTGAAAACCTGGAGATAAAATTCATCTTTAATGCCGAAGTAAGCGGAATTGAAAAGTTGCGAAAGAACTTCCGCGTGATTGCCCTTCAGGATGGAAAGGAGATTTCGGCAAAGGCAGAAATGGTGTTTAACACCGCGGGAAGAATACCTTCCATTGCAGATCTTGACCTCGAAAAGGGAAATGTGGCCTTCAGCAAAAAAGGTGTTATCGTTAATGAATTTTTGCAAAATACCTCTAATAAAAATGTGTTCGCCTGCGGCGATGTGGCAGATAGTCCCGGTCTGGCCCTAACTCCTCTTTCCTCCCTGGAATCTGAGGTGGTGGCACACAATGTCATCAGCAAAAAAATGAAAAAGGCAGATTATCCCGCTCAGCCTTCGGTGGTATTTACCTTACCCAATCTTGCTTCAGTAGGGATCTCTGAATCAGAAGCCAAAGAGAAAGGTCACGAAGTCATCGTGGAATATAAACAGGCGGAAAATTGGTTCAATGCAAAAAGAATCAATGATAAGATGTATGCCTATAAGACCATTGTAGATAAAAAAACCGGATTGATCCTTGGCGCCCATTTAATTGGCTCTGCCGCAGCAGAGGTAATTAACCTTTTTGCAATGGCTATTAACACCAAAATTGATCACAGAGCATTAAAGGAAATGGTCTTCGCATATCCTACCTGGGGAAATGATGTGAAGGGGATGGTTTAAATTCAAAATTCAATTTTTTAAAATCCAAATTCCAATTTAGAAACAAGAGACAAGAATCAAGAGAAAAGAGAAAAAGGGGATTACAGTTGTAAATCATTTTCCTGGTTTATAAATCCAAAAATTTTCACAGCATTTTCCTCTTCAATTATTTGGTAGACAATTTTATATCCTTTAAAAATTAATTCCCGAATATTATCATCCTCATAATAAATTGATCTTCTATTTTGAATAGGTTTAGAGCTTATGGCACCAATGGAACCAAGAATATCCTTTTTAAATTTCCTTGCTGCCTGCGGCTTATCCCGTGAAATGTATTCTACCTGATCTGCAAGTTTAATTGAAAAGCCTTTAGTAATCTTTATTTTCATGTTTCAGGATCCTCTCTTCCAACATTACTTCCAACTCTTTAACTGAAATGAATTCAGCATTTCCACTATCAATCTTCTCAAGTTCCTGATCAAGATAATCCTTCACCTTCTGCTTCCTGTCAACAATAATGAGATCTTCTGAACTAAACTGGCTTAATAACCATATTAACTTTTCATAGATCTTTTTATTTACTTTTAACTCCAACGATTTCATAATCTTCCCTTTTAAAATAAAGTTACAAAAAGAATCCCTTTCCACTACTCACCATTCACTATTTACTACTCACTCCCTTCACCAACCGGTACATAGGATTGGTTTTTCGGTTTACGTATCCGTGATAAAGGACATAGATCCCAATAATAACTGCCCCTCCAAGGGCAACATAGGCAATGATTGGCATCCGGTCACTGTGCCTTACGTAGATCGCAATTAAGGCCCAGATCCCTACAGCTGCAAATTCGCGCATATTTCTCCTGTAAATGATCAATAAGTTGATGAGCACTGCGACCAGGATCATAATGATTGTCCATTGCCTTTCAGTAAAAATATAGCCATCCCAGCCTATTTTCGCGAGAAAGGAAGCGACGTTGGCAATTGTGGCAACCGCGATCCAGCCGGCATATAAGCAAATAGGCCACCAGGTATACACAATGATGCTTAAGGAAGCATCCCACATTTCCATCCGGGTTTTTCTTATTACCATTATAAGCGAGAACAGGATCACAAACATAAATATTACCGAGAGTCCGGTGAACTCGTACAGCCATACCACTACCCAGCCGGCATTGGCGAAATTGGCAATGGCAAACCAGGGGCCGGTTTCTACAATAAAATCATCATCCCGGTCACTAAAAAATGCACAGTAGATCTGGTAACCGCAATAGACGAGCAGGGCTATGAAGATCACTCCCCATATAGAAAACGCATAACCTTCCGGGGTGAAAAGATTTCGG
>JBBRGD010000341.1:0-2914 GCA_038241065.1 Flavobacteriales bacterium | reverse complement strand
TCAATATGTAATTTCATTTATTTTACAAATTCAATGCATTGCGCATCTGCTTTGTTTTTTGAATCAAAGAAACCTTGTTCAGACATCCAGTCATCACTAAAAACCTTGCTCATATATCTAGAACCATGATCAGGAAAAATGACTACTACATTACTGTTTTTATCAAATTCACCTTCCTCGTTCAATTGTTTAATCCCCTGCATAGCAGCTCCACTGGTGTAACCGACAAACAGTCCTTCTGTTTTTGCAAGTTCCCTGGCAGTGTGCGCGCTTTCTTCGTCTGTAACTTTGATAAATTTGTCTATTATATCAAAATCAGTCGCAGTTGGAATTAAGTTTTTACCCAATCCTTCAATTCGGTATGGATAAATTTCTGCATCATCAAATTCACGTGTTTCGTGATATTTTTTCAAAACAGATCCAAAAGCATCAATTCCAATAATTTTTACATTGGGATTTTGCTCTTTTAGGTAACGCGCTGTTCCGGAAATAGTTCCTCCAGTTCCACTGCAAGCTATCAAATGAGTAATTTTTCCCTCTGTTTGCTTCCAGATCTCAGGGCCGGTTGATAAGTAATGGGCGTCCATATTCAACTCGCTAAAATATTGGTTGATATAAACAGAACCATTTGTCTCTTCGTGCAACTTTCGAGCAACTTGATAATATGATCTGGGATCATCGGCAGAAACGTTTGCGGGACAAACATATACCTTGGCTCCCATCGTTGTAAGCATATCTATTTTATCCTTGGAAGATTTTGAAGTAACCGCCAGAATGCATTGGTAACCTTTAATTATGCTCACCATAGCAATGCTGAAACCAGTATTTCCGGATGTTGTTTCTATAATGGTATCGCCGGGTTTTAAGATCCCTTTTCGTTCTGCATCTTCAATAATATATAATGCAATACGGTCTTTAGTTGAATGCCCTGGATTGAAAGCTTCTACCTTAGCAAAAAAATTACCATTAAAGTTTTTGGTAATAGAATTTAAATGTATCAAAGGAGTATTTCCTATTAACTGCAATACATTATCAAACACCTGTAACTCTTCTTTCATAAATGAAATTTTTTGCAATTTCCGATTTTTTTAGCAGATAAATCATATCTAGTTAAAAAAATCTTAATTAGATAACTTGGACAAATTTAATTTAAAATTTTTAATTATTCTATAATTCCTTGCAAATCTAGTAAAAAAGCATATTCTTCTGCAACTTCTTTTAAAGCTTCAAACCTGCCTGAAACACCACCGTGTCCCGCATCCATATTTATATGAAACAACAAAATATTATTATCGGTTTTTAAATCCCTCAATTTTGCCACCCACTTGGCTGGTTCCCAGTATTGTACCTGTGAATCATGTAAACCTGTAGTGACCAACATATTTGGATAATCTTGGGTTCTTACATTGTCGTAAGGGGAGTAAGACATCATATAATCGAAATATTCCTTATTATTTGGATTGCCCCATTCGTCGTATTCCCCCGTTGTAAGCGGGATACTTTCATCCATCATGGTAGTTATAATATCCACAAAAGGCACCGCGGCAATTACCCCTTTATAAAGTTCAGGTGCCATATTTACCACTGCCCCCACCAATAAACCTCCTGCAGATCCGCCCATCGCGTATAAATTTTCTTTGGCAGTATAATTTTGATCGATTAAATATTTTGATACATCTATAAAATCGGTGAATGTATTCATTTTATTCAGCAATTTTCCATCTTCATACCAGCGCCTTCCAAGATATTCCCCGCCTCTGACATGGGCGATTGCATAAATAAATCCCCTATCCAGCAAGCTTAGTCGCACACTTGAAAAATAAGGATCAATTGTAGATCCATAAGAACCGTACCCATATTGCAGCAACGGATTGCTGCCGTCCATTTTAATTCCTTTCCTATAAATCAAAGAAACAGGAATTTTAGTGCCATCCAATGCATTAGCCCAGACACGTTCAGTGATATAATTGTTTTTGTCAAATTTTCCGCCCAGGACTTCTTGCTCCTTCAGAACCTTACTCTCTTTGGTAGCCATGTTGAAATCTATCACAGAGGTTGGCGTATTCAAAGAATTGTAGGTATATCGTAAAATATCGGTATCAAAATCGGGATTGATAATGGTAAAGGCCGTATAGGTCTCATTGTCAAAAGGCAGGTAATAACTCTCATTTTTACCCCAAAGTATGATCTTAATTTTATTCAAGCCATTGTGGCGCTCACTTACCACCAAATATTTTTTAAAAATGTCGATGTCCTCTAACATATAATCTTCTCTGTGAGGAATCACTTCAATCCAGTTTTCCATCCCGGTATTATCTAACGGGGATTTCATCAGTTTGTAATTTGTAGCACCATCTTTATTGGTAAGCACATAAAAATAATCTCCGTAATGGGCAATTCCATATTCCATACCTCTCTGCCTCGGTTGGAAAACTTCAAATACTCCTTCAGGATTGTCCGCATCCAAAATCCGGTATTCACTTGTGAGAGTGCTGCTTGAACCAATTATCAGATATTTATTTGATTTGGATTTATAGATATAGGTATTGAAGGTTTCATCTTCTTCTTCATAAACCAGTGAATCCATAATGGGATCTGTTCCTAAAATATGCTTGTAAATTTGATTGGATCGCAAAGTTTTACTGTCCTTTTTGGTATAAAAAAGAGTTTTGTTGTCATTGGCCCAGGTTGAACCACCAGTAGTTGCAATAATTTTCTCAGGGAAGATCTCCCCGCTTTCCAGATCTTTAATCTGAATAACGTAATTTCTCCTTCCCAAAGTGTCTAATCCAAAGGCAATTAATTTGTTGTCACGGCTTACATTTAATCCGCCAAGGCTGTAATATTCAAAGCCTTCTGCCATTTTATTTACATCAAAAAGAATTTCTTCTGAAGCATCCAGAGAATTGCTTTT
>JBBRGD010000340.1:0-2940 GCA_038241065.1 Flavobacteriales bacterium | reverse complement strand
GACGTATCTCAGGCTTATGAAGAAATACATGAAATAGGAGAAATTATCGAGCTCGATGGACTTAAATTTTCCATTGTTCCCAGTTCTGGAGCCAATTCTTCATTTAAAAATTCAAATACTGTCCAAATAAATATTAGCCCTGTGGATAGGGTAGCGGAGAATTATATTTCTAAGTTGGATATTGTTCCAAAAGGAAAAGCAGCGGATATTCTCTCACTTGGAATTGTGCAGGAAGATAGCAGGAAATCGGAGGATTTTCTTAATAATTTGATGTACCAGTTTAATGCCGATGGAGTTGCCGACAAAAGACAAGTGGCTCTAAGTACTACTGAATTTATTCAGGATAGGTTGGAATTGATCACTTCTGAACTCGATTCTGTGGAAGGCGGAATGGCTGATTTCAAGAGGGAAAATCAGTTTATGGATGTCGGTAGCGGGGCAAGTGAATACCTTTCTAAATCTACCCAGGCAGAAGGACAGGTATTTGAAATAGAAACCCAGTTAATGATCATCAGATCTATTGAGGAGCTTTTAAATAAAAGGGAAGAGTATCAATTGTTGCCGGCAAGCCTGGGAATTCAGGACGGTGGGATTTCGGGATTAATTTCAACTTATAATTCCCTTGTTTTAGAAAGAAATGCTTATTTAAGAACTTCTACCCCTCAAAACCCTGTTGTTGCGACTATAACTGCTCAACTGGATTCATTAAGGGAAAACTTAAGGGACAATATCAGAACTACTGTCAGTTCCCTGAATATTCAGTTAGGAGTATTAAACCAACTGGATATAAGTTCTCAAAATAAATTCAGCGCTTTTCCCGGAATGGAAAAAGGTATGCGGGGAATTGAACGGCAACAGCAAATTAAAGAGCAGTTGTATTTATTTTTGCTTCAACGCAGGGAGGAAGCCGCTATAGCCTTTGCGGTCACTTCTCCGGTGGCAAAAGTAATAGACCCGTCATATACATTTCCATCCCCTGTAGATCCTAAACCATGGTTTATTTTAGTAGGAGGTTTTCTTATCGGGTTGATCCTGCCCCTGCTTATTTTATTCGTTAAATTTATGCTGGACACAAAAGTGCATCATAAGGGAGATCTATTGCCACTCACAAAACATGTTCCATTTTTGGGGGAAATTCCCAAAATAACCGGTGAAATTAATGAAATTATTCAACTAAATGACCGTTCACCCCTAGCCGAATCATTTCGGATTCTTCGGACAAACCTGGCATACCTGATGAAGGCAAAAAAGGAAAACCGCGGGGAAATTATATATGTGACCTCTACAATCAAAGGAGAGGGAAAAACATTTGTTTCCTATAATCTTGCCCGTTCCCTGGCAACTACTAAGAAAAAAGTAATTATAATAGGTGCGGATATTCGGAACCCAAAATTGCACCGTTATATAGATGCCCCATTGGAAGGCAAGGGCTTATCTGATTATTTATATGATCTTGATATACAACCACAGGATATTATAACAGCTTCAAAGGAACCTGAGATTAAAGTCGATTTAATCTTATCAGGTGCTATCCCGCCGAATCCCGCAGAATTATTTATGAATGACAGGATGGAAAATCTCCTTAAAGGGCTTGCCCATTCCTATGATTTCGTAATTGTGGATACCGCACCAACCATGATTGTTACCGATACTCTTTTGATTAGTCCACTGGCCGATACTACATTATATGTTGCTCGTGCGGGATACACCGAGAAAAAACTTCTGGATTTCCCCAAAGAACTCAAGCAACAGGGAAAACTTAAAGGACTGGCGGTAATTTTAAATGATGTGGATTATTCCAAATTTTCCTATGGGGCCAACTACGGCTATACTTATGGCTACGGATATGGTTATGGCATTGATGAGGGAAGCAAATTGGAGAAAATTTTAAAGAAGCCATTCAAAAAAAGTAAGTCTAAAAATATTCTTTAGTTTTAGCTATTACTTTTTTAACCGGTTCAAAGATTTTTTTGTTCAGTGTAATTCCGACTAATTTATCGAGATGCTGTGCCCTATGAGTATCGCTGCCTATAAAATCGATCATTCCCGTTTCCAGTAAACGAAATGCAGTTTGTTGCATATTTGTTCCATAATGTGGTGTAAGGGATAGTGTATTTAGTTGCAGTAAGCAACCGCGATCCTTTAGCTCTTCGTATTTTCTCAGGTCTTTGGTATGATAAAAAGCATACCTTTCAGGATGTGCCAAAACCGGTTTGTAGCCTTTGGTTTGTAATTGAAAGAGGATTTCATTTAAATTGATTGGCGCCTGGAAATAGGACATTTCAACCAATACGAAATTGTCCTTTAAAGTGAGCAATTTTTCAGATTCCAACAATTCCATAAAACTTTGATCCATCATATATTCCGCAGCGGCCCTGATCCTGATGTCCTTTAATTCCGAATTTTGGGCTATTTTCTCTTGTAATTTTTCGAGCGCAGCATTTATTGTTTGCGGGGTATTGGGGTAATAATCGTTCATGATATGTGGCGTCGCGATAAAATTATGGATTCCCATTTCTTTAAATTTCAGCAATAAATTTAAAGAATCCTCAATATTTGCCGCACCGTCGTCTATTCCCGGTAAAATATGGTTATGTATATCGGTAATTCCATGGAGATGGTCGATTAAATATTCTTTTTTCCGAAAAATGGATAGCATATATTAACTTTTAATTGCCTAAAATTACATAATTTTAACCCGATATCAGATTCTTTCTCTCATTAGTACTAATGTTTTAGAAAATTATACGAAATGAGCATAACGGAAACACGATGCAAACACCGATGAAGATATGCGAATTGCTTATGACCATTAAAAAACAATAAGAATCTACATATGAAATTAAAACTACCCCTTATTTTACTTTTATTAGTTTTTATCAAAGTAAATGCCCAGCAGGTTGAATTTTCAGGCTCTGTATCGGCTAAAGGTATCATTTA